>NZ_JARXWM010000008.1:0-294643 GCF_029893135.1 Paenibacillus sp. PastF-3
GGGCGGGTTTCCCCGCCCCAAAGAACATCCACACCCACTAACAGATACCCGAGAAGCTACTTTCTGTTCTCTTACACAAACTTCTTGACGCTACCAATATACAGTCGATGGAAGCTTAAATCAGTGGGACTTTAATACACTATACCGCTTTAGCTTAGGTCAAGAAACAAAAAGTGAGCCTAAAAGTTATGAGGAGTACGGAAATTGGGTGGCTGGTCCATTAAATAACATGGCTTTTTTCCAAAAAGGTTCACAGCTCACATGGGTTCAAATGAACAATAATCGCAACACAATTTTCAACGGGCCGGACAGTCCTGCTCTTAGCGTTCAATGGTTTGGTAAGGGGATTTACGCTGGTTATGAGAATGGCTACTTCTATATTATAAATGCAGAAACAGGAAAAGCACTCGGCAAAATAAAGACAGGAGCACGACAATATGGCAAACCTTTCACTGCGAATGGGATTCTTTACATCCAGACGGAGCAGGATCTATTCGCTATTGCTCTGCCAAAAGAATTAAAATAGAGGTGATTCCCCCTCATCTCAGTCCGAATAAATCGAACCCTTTAGATTGGATGAACGAAGATCCTTTTTTTAAGAAAAAGTTATCCTTAAAGTCGCTTGAAGAGCAATGGAAGCTGGATCCAAGTCAGATCAATGGCTATGTTGAAAAAATAATCAGAGAATCTACCGCGGCTACTTCTTCTTCATTGACGGATGAAACCTCGATTCACACATAATTATCTGATTACTAAAATTCGTATTCCCAGTAATTCACCCCGAAAGTAATTGGGCACCAATCAACCGAACAAGGCTCATTACAATTCAGAATGCTAAAAATGTCAGCAGGTAAATTTAGAGATATAGATATCCGTTATTTATAAAAAAATCCTTAAAATCCCTCCTTTTCGCTCGTCCAAGTGGCGATCTCTCCTCAAAAAAACGTCTTAAAACTAAAACAGCATATAATTTAAGTTATGCGCTGTTTTTTTAGGGCATTTTTCGCCCTTATTTATCCTTTATTTCATCTGCAATTACAAAGGAATTTATAAGCTTCATTCTCCGAACTTTAAGGTTCCCTCGCTCATAAGATAGGGTATCAATCGCAAAGGTGGGCTATTTATGTCCAAAAACAAGCGCGGCAAAGCACTTTGGCGTATGCCATCCCGAGGCAGAGGAACATGTCTGATCTGCGGCAGCACTCGTATTAAGCTTTTGTATATCGGAAAAGGACTTTCAGGCGAAAAGGTTAACGTGTGTAAGAAATGCGAGGGTAAACAAGTAACTAACAATAACTGAACAAAATTGTTCAGAGGTTCCAGTCATCATATATTACAAGGCGAACGGATTACTAAAAAAGTGCAATCCTGTCATCGAGCCTCGATGAAAACGAATCACACTTTGCTTAGTAATCCTCCACTTCAAAAACTATAGGAGTTCTATAATTCTATACGATACCGTCTTTCTTCACTTGATAAACTGAATCCAACAGATTCATAAAGATGCAATGCAGAATCATTATCTGTTAACACCATTAAATAAGCTTCTTCAAGTCCATGTGTTCTGAAATAGCTTAACGCTTGAGAAAGCATGTACCTAGCAATTCCAAATCTTCTCCACGGCTCTAGTACAAAAACATTTTCAATATACCCACTTTTCTCTTCCTGCCATACCATCAAGCTGCCTACAACCCTCTCCCCTTCTCGAACAACCAAAGAATTCCAAAGCAGATTTTGCTTAAACTGAGATAGTCGTTCTTTCCCGAGTGGGGTTTCATGCCAAACCTCTGCTTCCAATTCTAAATAAAGTTCTTCTTCTTGTGGGGTCTCCATCATCCAAGTTGCAAATTCAAATCTCTCATTTAGTTCAGGTACGGAGAAAGTATCATTAAGATTATGATTCATTTTAAATAAGCTATTGTACTGACAGAAGCCCTTTTCTTTTTCAAAAAACTTCGTGTTCGCGATCTCCGATGCGTTATTCCCCACACATAGCGTCGTTTTATACTCTGCTGGTAAAGTTTCCTTTAATTCTAGTGCTCTCAAGAGGAGCGTTTGATACATGCTCTCTAATAAATCATAGTCTTCTTCTCGTTCAGGTATTGTTTTCAAATTCAAATAGATCGAATGTCTGCTTTCCTTTGAACGCCCAGTCGGCACAATATTTATGATCTCTACTTGACCTTTGGCAATCATTTTCCCATTTTCAAAGGCGCAGTACACATTCTTCCAGTTTTCCTCATCACCAACCCACCAAAAAACAGCATTTCCCCGCGAAGTAACCGAGTTATATAACTCACCCAGTAATGGCATGTCCCCTTGTTCAAAATGACGAATCATTATTCCCTCTGATGAAAGAATGGTTGATTTTGTCAAAACAAAACCCCTTTTCAAATAAATTTTGGCATACATTAAGGGTAGCACATCTCTTCCAATTTCACTTGTTAATGAATAGTTATAATTAATTCTTATATACTGTAACATTATTCGAATGAACCCTGTCTTACTTACATAGGGGGACTGCATGATGAAGAGACGATTTTTAATAGGTATTTCTATATTTTCAGTGGGTATTGTGATAGCTTTAGGGATCGGTACGATATCAAATATCCTAACTCCATTTAAGAGTTTCTTGCTCACTGTAGATAATCAGTCGGATAATGATATTAGCTCTATTGAAATAGGTTTAGTCCATACGGATTCCAAGGAATTATTTATAAGTCCCATCAGGAAAGGACAAACGAAAAAGTTTAAGCCTACACTGAGCTTAAGTGGTGAAGGTTCTATATACCTAAAGTATACTGACGCAAAAGGACGATCCACCCAAGAAACTGTATGCGGTTATACAGAGTATCTATCTGGTTATTCAACTGTCACGATTACTAATAAGGGCACAACTATTGTTCAGCAATGTAATTAAATCCGTTTCTTATATTTTCAAAAAAAGAGGATGTAAACCCTATTAGGTTCACCTCCTCTAATCATTTATGTAGCTTGCGATTATACCTCTTAACCAGAAACTCTCGAAATCATATAATAGTCGTAGAAAGACACCAGTGCATTGCCCTCAATTTTTGAATAACCACTATTTAATAGTGCAGTAATTCTTTGCTTAGCGGCAGGAATGGCCTTGGTAATCATCGCATCAACCCCAAAACAATCATAGAACTCCTTCTCAATCATAGAGAGGATCTCTGTAAGAACCCCTTCATTCTCCAATCTCGAGATCAGATCAAGCCTTAGAACACCAATCACTCCTACCCCTTCAACACTCTCATTTCTCGCAAAAAATTCAATAGTGCCAACAGCCTTATCACTATCTTTCTCTACAATACTAAATCGAACGTAACTATGCCCTGCATATTCATCCAGCCAGAATCGTATACAGCCACTCATCTCTTCTATCATTTGAAAGTTAAAATCGTTAGTACAGTTATCGCTATTGAAGAGCGGGATAGAAGCAGCGTCAGAATAACATTCTAGTAGGTCCTCTGCGTCTTCCTCTTGAACCAATCTATAGATTAAACGCTCACTCTCAAACACCGGACATACCTGATACGGATTAATGATGGACATCTCAAAACCTCCATTATAATAGCTATGCTCATTATAATGGAGGTTACAGAACAATAGTATGATACTACTTATAGAAGATTTAATTGCCAGGTCACACCAAAACGATCCGCTACCCAGCCAAATTTCGGACTAAACGGATAGCTTCCAAGAGGCATTAGGACCTGTCCACCTTGCGCTAATGATTCGTAGACCCGATCAATTTCAGCTTCACCCTCACAATTCACATATAAGGATATCGCTGGAGTAAAGGTAAAGCCGTGCTGAACATAACTATCTATACACATAAATACTTGTCCATGTAAAGAAAAGGAGGCCTGCATTACACTCCCTTCAGGTCCTGCTTCGTTCGCTCCATAGCGCTTAATGCTAATAACTTCGGAATCATCAAACAAGGACGTATAGAAATTCATAGCTTCTTCTGCCTTACCCTCGAACATTAGAAAAGTCATGATCTTTTGATTCGTTTCCTTCATCATTGTCCAGCTCCTTATTGTGATTTAAAGTAGATCAGTTCATATCATTAACGCTTTCGTATACTTTCAAACGGGCATACACGGTTTCGAGAACCGGATACGCGCCTTGACCTGGAACAGCCATAGCCAGAAGTGCCCCATGCAGATGGTCCGCTTCTACAGGTAGTAGCTTATGCATATCCCGATGCATGGATGAAGTAAATTCAGGTAACACAGAACGCATCTTTCCCATCGTGGAAGCTATATTTTCCGGTCCCACAGGCATTCCAGCATTCTGAGCCAAGCTAACAATCTCTTGAAGAAGCTGCTCATAGATTGCACGTGCTTTTGGGGAAGCAAAAATAGGCCCAACAGAGCTATCCATTAAAGTGGTAATCCCACTTAGACTAGCTACAAATATATATTTCTGCCACACTTCGCGCTGAATGGCAGAACTTAATGATACAGTGAAGCCAGCATGATCCAAATGACTCAGCAGCAATCTTGTTCGTTCTGACTCACCGCCTGCCCATTCACCAAACACAATACTATGAAACGAACTGCTTTGAACGATAGTACCTGCTGAATCTAGAGTTGTTTCTATATAACAAAGACCACCCAGTACATGTTCTGGGCCAAAACGCTTCTGCAAAATGCTAAATTGATCATAACCATTGAGGAGCGGGAGGATCAGTGTATGTTCACCGACGTAGGGTTCAATGTCATTCATCACCTGAGGCAAATGGTATGCCTTGACCGCTATAATAATGCAGTCGAAAAGCTCTGCTTCTTCCCTATTAGAAATCGTTCGTACAGAAGTCTGAAAATCCCCATGAACACTTTTTACAATCAAACCGTCCGCTTCTAACTGAATCTGTTTGGCATTTCGGACGAGAAATGTAACATCTTCTCCTTTTTGAACTAGACGACCTCCGAAATATCCACCTATAGCTCCTGCACCCACGATAAGAAAACGCATAATAGTCTCCCCTTCTTTTCCCTTAATTTAAACAAACAAAAAGACCTTTTAGCTATCTGCTAAACAGGTCCGAAAGGCAAAAAAGAGTCAAGTACCGACCGTTCTTTTGTCTCGGTCCTTACGGATCTGAGCAAAATCCAACGAGTTCACCTCCATGGCTACAAGTTAATTAATATTCATTTTTATTAAAACCTATTAGAGCACCATTCGATAATTTATCGATACAGCCTCCCTGGAAAGTATAGCAAAAGAAAACATTCCTGTACAAGCATATTTAGGTAACTCTCCTTAAAGACTAGTAGTTTTGATCCATAGTTTTGAGATATCCAGAAATCCGAATGAACTGGTGTGAAGTCCAAACAAGCTTTGATTTAGCTGCGCTTTTTTATTCATATGACAACCATATAACACCCAATAGTTGTCCCTAAGCACACCTTCTGCCTGATCCAGCAGCTTGATTCTCTCTTCCTTTGGGGATTGCGTGAAATCGGTAAGTACATCTGAGAATAACAAGATCTGTTCATCTCTCAGCAGAGAAAAAAGATAATTAAGTTTATTATTAAAGTAGTTAACCATTCCCCACTGCCAATCATCTTCAAGAACCTCTTCAGCAAGGAGGATTTCGGCAGTGTTCTTTATATCTGCAGAGTTAAACTCGTTGAATAAATACAGCTCAATATGCAGTCCTACGGAAGCAGCTCGTGCTTGAAGCCACAGGGCTTCTTCCCGCTCTTCTTTTTTATCTTTTGTAGCTAATCTTAAGGTCTCCCCCTGGTATCCACTTGCCACTAGAAGCTCTCTCGCGTGTTCCAGGGTAGGCTCAATAATACTTCGCTTACTGCTCTCCCAAGGTAAAAAGCTATCAGCAGGGGTACTACGGTTCCCTCCTAACTCCTTAATTAAGGCTTCTCGGCTGTAAAGGATTCGTATAGCCTGCCGGAATAGTTGGTGTTGATGAATTCCGTCTTTATGGAAATTGAACAAGAGATATCGGCATCCCAAGGCAGGGTAGTCAATACTGTGGTTACAGATGATATTAGGTAATAAACCTTCCTGAGCAGATTCAGGGAGTTCATACAATCGTTCATTTGAAGCTTGTTCTGGCAAATACCAGATTTCCACACGATCTAGTAGCGGGCGTATACCGTAATAATAGTCAAATGCCGCGAGAACTAGTACATCTTCATTAAGATCTAGTAAACGATAGGGCCCTGTTCCACTCACTTCTTTTACAAGATCTACGTCATGAGGAAGAATCGACATATGAATACAACTGAACATATGGAGAAAAAAGAGATTCGGACGAGACAGCTCAAACCTGATTCTGTGATCTCCTTCTATCTCTACTCGCTCAATATCTTTGTACAAGCTCAACGCCGGACTGTTCAAATCTATAAGTCGCTGAAAGGTTTCTTTGACATCTCTTGAAGTCATAATCTTACCATGATGGAAACGTACACCTTTACGGAGATAAAAAATATAACTTGTGCTGTCTTCATTGGTTTCCCACATATGAGCCAATCCGGGAAGAAAGGTATCACTTGCCGCATCATAGGTAACTAATGTGCTATAAATTTGTCCGAGTAAATAGGATTCAAACGCGGTATATACATAAGCTGGATCCAGCACTTCCATATGCCGGTTTCGTGTAATTCGTAACACATCCAAGCCTGATGTCGACTCCGTTTCACTACGGAAGCCCATCTGCTTATTTAACACCATTAATAACCGTTCCTTTAATGTGTCGCTAACCTGGCCACGACTTAATAACTCTATAGCTTCCTTAAGCTTCCCCTTATTAACCAGTTCCTGAAAGCTGTCCTCCAGCACCTCTTCAATCGTTCGTAGAAAAGTTAGCTGCGAGATATTTCCACGCCCTCTTCCAGGCTGCCAGTGTATAAAACCCTGCTCTTCAAGTTTTCGCAGAATAAACTTTACGTTACGAGGAGTGCAGCACAGAATAGAAGCTAGTCTATCTATGGTCACAGGATTACCTTCCCCTATATCTATTGAGGATGGGATGGCTATTGCTAAACATAAAAAATGATTACTAAAATGGTCCACGATCGCTCACTCCTTTAAAGGTGAAACACTGTAAGTAAATCTTACACTTTTACTTCCCCCTTTTATCATTATAATTATACATATATCGTTAATGAATATGCAGTACTAAATTATAGCTATCAGATTAGGAGACCTTTTCAATTATGAACCAGCATCTTAGGCATATTCACCCATTAGCTTGGACTATCATCGTCGGTACGATGTTCGGACGTTTGGTAACTTCAATGAGCATTCCATTCTTATCCATCTATTTAACCCAAGTCCTTGGAGCCACCCCCACACAAACGGGGATTACGGTAGCCGTCAGCTCTTTGGCGGGCGTAATGGCCAGCTTCTACGGAGGATATATCTCGGATATTGTAGGCCGCAAAATTGTCATGTTAATCTCCGTATTTGGCTGGGCAGCAGTATTCTTCGGATTCTCAGTTGCCCAACATCTGTGGGTATTTTTCCTGGTCAATACGTTGAACGGATTATGCAGATCTGTGTTTGAGCCCACCTCACGGGCACTTTTATCTGACATAACACCAGCTGAAAGTAAGCTGCTAGTATTCAATCTTAGATACGCTGCGATTAACCTTGGTGTTGTCTTTGGTCCGATTATTGGAGTACAGCTCGGTTCTGCTGAATCTACGTTTCCTTTTATGATCGCTGGTATTGTATATGTTGCATATGGGCTTGTGTTATTCGTACAATTCAAATTGCATCGCTCAACCATGGAGGGTCATACGCAAGCCGAACCACCACGTTTACTTGAAGCCTTGGCAACAACCGGTAGAGACCGTGTATTCTTGCCAGTTCTACTCGGTACTATCTTTTGTGTACTTGGATACGGACATTTTGGTTCAACTATGGCGCAATATTTAGCAATGAACACCCATTTCACAAATGGTGGGCAATTATTCTCCTATATGTTGTCACTCAATGCCATCACGGTATTAGTGGTGCAATATCCTATTGTACGTACGGCTAGCAAATTCTCACCGATTATTCCATTGATTCTCGGAAATATCTGCGTTGCTATTAGTCTTCTCTTAGTAGGTTTAGCCGAAGGTGTAGCCCTGCTTATGTTCAGTGTGATCCTGTTTACTATAGGGGAAGTTCTGCTCTTTACGATGATGGATATGTTAATCGATCGGATTGCGAAGCCAGAAATGAAAGGTACGTACTTTGGAACGATTGGCTTTAATAATTTGGGGAGTGTAATCGCGCCTATCCTCGGCGGAGTGTTGTTGGATCATTATGGAGCTCAGAACGGATTTACGATCTTCCTGCCACTCGCTTTAACCACGGCTATAGGTCTTCCATTTCTATTCGTAGCGCACAAGAGGCTTACTGCTAGAGAAAAGTTATCGCATGGTGATGAGACCAACACGGTTAATGGATAATTTAGTATTTCTGGTCTCTAAAGGTTTTTTATGGACTCAATATTTTCAGAGTAAATACCTAAATCGCCCGCTACTTTTAAGAATAAAGATGATATTAATTGGATCTCACCAAATAATTGATCTACATCTCCTTCTTTTTGTGATCATCATCATTTAAGTAGGTTAATACCTTACCTATGCCAGTCTACAACTTTATTTTCTGAGTTTATCAAGACATAAATTTAAGAAAGATAGATATATTAAAGGGTTTCACATATTAGTCATGACTAATATGTGAAACCCTTTATGTTCAACTATCGTGTCCCGTTAGTTGAACAAGTACGCTTTCTTTTATTACACAATATCTTCGTACTGCGCAACAATCGCTATGATTCTTGATGAAAAACATGTATTAAGCTAACTGGCAGGATTGTAATGATTGGCTAGCGAAATGTTAGTAAAGAAAGTATGGAGAAGTATGAGACGTGTTCGAAGAGTCGTACTGTTACCTCCTGCATTTTTAGGCATGGTTTGCAGGGTATACTAAAAATAATCCCACTATAATTAATATTGAAAGGGGGATCGAATATGGATTGGCTTGATAGATTTAATGCTGCTGTAGATTATATTGAAAACAATCTAGATAATAAAATTGAATATTCCTCGGTTGCTCAAGCAGCTTGCTGCTCTGAGTTTCACTTTTCAAGGATGTTTTCATCATTATTAGGAATATCTCTTTCAGAATATATTCGTCGTAGACGCCTTACCAAAGCAGCCTTTGATATTCAAACAAGTAATGCCAAAATCATTGATATTGCTTTGAAATATGGGTATGACTCATCTGATGCTTTTACAAGGGCGTTCAAGAAGCTTCACAGTGTCACGCCCAATTCAGTCAGAGATACAGGTGTGCAGTTAAAAGCCTATCCTCGAATCTCCTTTCAAATTACAATTAAAGGGGATGTAGAATTGGCATATCGAATTGAAAGAATGGATACTGAATTGCGTTTTGTAGGAAAACGTCAAAGTGTAAAAACATCTCGTGCATTTAAGGAGATTCCCGCTTTGTGGAGAAAATCCAATAAGGATGGCTTCAAACAAGCTTTGATTGACATGTCATGGGTAAAACCTAAATGCAAGCTGGAGAGCTTAGTCGGCATTTGCGGCAAAGAGGCGGCTATCACTAATGAGGTATTCGATTACTTTATGGGAGTACGATATGACACTGAAACACCTTCCGATATGGAGGAAATTAGAATTGCCCCAAGCACATATGCTGTATTCCCTAATGTTATTGATGCTTGGAAAAGGTTATATTCAGAATGGCTTCCTACGTCCGGATACGAGCTTGCAAACCAACCTTGTATTGAGCATTTTTTAGGACCAGGACATAAGATAAAACATGAACTGTGGGTACCAATCATCGAAAAGTGAATAGACTCTATAATTATTGAAGTAACGGGGAACGTTAGTTCAACAAAACAGTGACAGCCTATGACTCTATTATCTCGTTCAGAGCTGCCGTCGATTAAAATTTTTGGGCAACATTCCCCCCATTAATGCGCCGTTTGCGTCAAATGGGACATAAAACCTCCACTTATCTTGTTCAACTAAACTGCCCGTTCGTATTATGAGATCAACCAGTTCTTTCTGGTTGATCCTTTTTTCATTTGCTTTAAGAATTAAGGTAGCCGGGTCGAACGTACCTGCCCGTGGGACTTGATCCCGAGCGCTATAATGTTCACCCTTACTTGTCATGACCATGATTGAGGCTGGTTGGGACCTGAGGTCCCGTATAACAAGCGATGCTATGGAGCGACAAGAGGAAATCACAGGGGCTGCCGGTAAATCTAAATTAGGAAGGTGCATCGAATGAATCCAGTGATTGGTCTGGATATTTCAAAAATGAAAGCCATGGACAAGCCTTTTTAGAGCGAGGTAAACCGTACAGAGGGACGTTTAAATTCGAACATACCCGAGAAGGGCTGACGAAGCTACTTCAAGCTGTTCAGGATGTTGAACATGTTTCTGGACTACGTCCTATGCTACTTCTCGAAGCAACTGGGCTTTACCAGAGTCCCGTTGTTCAGTTCTTAGAGCAGCATCATTATTTGTATATTGTCATTAATCCGCTCATCTCAAATCGGCTTAGAAAGTCCAACCTTCGAAAGGTGAAGACAGATGCTGCTGATGCCTATCTGTTGGGAGAGTTGTACTACAAAGAAGAATTTGAGCCCTTTAAAAAAAAGAGATGTTCAACTGCTTAATCTGCGTTATCTAACGAGACAATATGAGTCTCTTACAAAGATGTGTGTACAGACTAAACTGCAATTTCAAACTGTTCTTGATCAAGTTTCCCCTACGTACAAAGGTGTTTTCGGGGACATCTATTCTAACATTTCACTTCGATTTTTAAATGAGTTTCCAACTTCAAATTTGGTATTGCAATCGGACGAAAAAATGCTAAAGTCCAAATTCACAGAACTACTTTCCTCAAGACGAGGGCGGTCAGAGAATTGGATCTGTGTGCGAGTTACGCGTCTATTAAACGCGGCAAAACAAAATCCTTTTCAGCAGACTATGTACTCTAGTCACTTGGTTAACCTGAGAGTTTTGATTTCGCTCATTCTTCAGTACCAAGAGCATCTATCTCGATTGGAAGAGAACATAGATGCTCTCGCTGAAGAAATGCAAGAATATGATTTAATCCAGTCGATTCCCGGTATTGGTCCTAAAATTGCTGCAACCATTTAAAATATATTTACATATTATACCGTATATAATCTTATGTATAGAAATTATTGAGCTAATTTACCCAAGAACTGAACATGCAACCCATTATGGAATATTACATTATCCTGCCCGTTAGTTGAATAGGGCGGCAACATACATTCTTTCAAATCCTCTGATAAACCTCCGCATATGAAAAATCAAGTTGTTCTCGTAATTTTTTATTATCATCTTCGAGCTTCTTCATCTTACGTTTTAGCGAAGCAATGATGGCGTCCTTATTGTTTTCATCCATTTCTCGCTTGATTTGTTTTGGTGTTGGCACTTGAGCTTGCTGCTGACGAAGCGATTCAATGCGTCCACGTATCTCAGGATTATTATAGAGAGTTGCTTTGCTTACGCCAGCATCCGTTGCCACACTATTAAAATTGATGCTCTCTTTGGCTTTTACAAGCCGCCTAATCGACTCATCCACTCTTTGTATGGTCTTCAAGATTAACCCATGGGTTATTAAATTCGAATCGAATATTTCTATTTGATCGATTTTGTCTCGTTGATCCCGAAAGTTAGCTATTGAACCAATTACATCTATACTCCAAGTATTTTCAGTCATGAAATAGAGGTTCTCTATTTTGTGAAACGATACGGTCCCATCATCATGAACTAATCGCTCTTGATAGCTGGAGATCTCTTGTTCAAGCCGATTATTATTCAACCTATCCGCTTTCATATGTTTTTTATTCTGTAACATCACTGTCAGTTACCTCCTTTGATTGTATATTGCCAAGCTGAAATGCATGTTGAGCTTTCTCCCAATTCTCACGTATATCTTCTTCCGATGGATGGACATACATGTTCATAGTTGTTTGAATATTTGCATACCCTAATCGTTCTTGCACTTGCTTGATGTCTTTCGTTTGACGGTAGTATATTGTTGCATGCGTGTGCCGCAGCAAGTGAGGGTGGATGTGCATCCCTGTTTTCTTACACAGTACTTTAAATAAGGCGCGAACATCACGGTCATTCATCGGTTGTCCAACACGGTTTCCCCGCAGTTTAACAAATACGAAACTCGTATCGATATCATGATCTTCAATCACGTTTTATAGGTAGTCGTCGTATAAATCCATAAGTCCCTGCGAAACATACAATTCCCGTTCACCTGTCTTACCAGTTTACCTACATATCGTTTTGGTCTCTTGAATACGGAAAAAGTAATCATATAGGCTTGTTACCACTGTGATTATAAGATTCACTGATTTTTCTGTTCTTTTCGCTTCAATCTGTTGTAATGGGGTAACTTTTCCACTTTCAAACGGATTACGCAACCAACCTACAAAGTCAGCAAGATCCTTAACTCCTACTTCTTTGTAATCTATCTTCCGCTCTTCAAGATAAGTGAAATACTGTTTTAATGCATAGCAATAAGTCTTCAGTGTATTGTTGCTTTTACCTGTCTGATCCAGGTATTTTAAATACTTCATCACAGGAACAACTGGAACACCTACCGCATCCAACAGCAAATATCTCTTTTTATTTTCATTAAGAATTACTTCTTGTACTCTCACAACAACACCCTCAACGAAAGCTTTTATCCTCAATATATTAAATAATTTATACTAAGATTTAAAGCCTAAGTTAATATTTCTATTAAACAAAAAATAGAGGAGATTAGTTCATATAATGAACTAACCCTCCTCTATTTACGTTACTACAATTAATCGAGTCTAATACTTTATTTTCTTCTGACACTCCGACGACACAAACCCTGTAAGCCTGTCCACGTATAACGGAGGATGGATTTAAATCTCTTCAATGCAAAAGAACGAGAAAAAATCTAATATAATCTCACATGAAAATAAGCCCACTACGCCTTTACCGGCATTGTGGGCTTCACTGCTTAATCTTATTTGTAAATTGAAGTATCCAGCGGAATAATGAACCCGCCGTCAACAGCTTGTGTCACATTTATTGCGATGTTCTTTACTCCAGAAATATCTACCTCAATCGTCTGGAGATCACTATTAGGCGAGATCTTCTCTACTTTTTTAAGGAGCATATTCTTGTCATTATCCCTAATTTCAAGAGACTCCACTTCCTTGCCGACTGCAGCGAATTGCAGAACAAGCTTCTGATATTTGCCGTTAGGGCTGAGCGCGGTATATTTAATATTGGAATTAGGTGCGCTGTACAGAACTTCCTTATAATTCTTGCCACCGTATTTGGTCAGTGCAGGGTCCTTGGTATGCAGACTGGTGTTGAAATCCTCCTGGTTCACGGGAACGCCTGCCTGCTGTTCGCCAATAATCACCTCTTTGGCTGTTCCGTCATAATTCACCGGAACATCCAGCAGCTCAGAAACAGATCGTACCGGAAGATACGTAGTTCCATTATAAGTGATGGGAAGCACCACTTTGCCATTGCCATCTTTGAGAGGGGTAATCTCCCCGTTCACTCTGATTTTTAAATCTCCGTTTAACAACGCTTTAATTTCTTGGAGATGCGAGCTCGCGAAAGCACCTGTGCCCATGCCCACTAAAAGTATCATGGTACCGCATAAAGTCGTAACAAGCTTCTTCTTCATTTCTGTTTTCCTCCTCTTGGGATTTCTTCAAATCCAGAAAATCCGGAAACAACGGTTATTTGAGAGATATTCTCTCTGAAAGATGACGCTACATGTGGGATAGTCTCAGCATTTTTGGAGTTGAAGATTTTACCACATTATATCATAAAGCCCAATGCTTCTTTTCTATTTTTCCCTTATTCTGCATAAATTGAATTTATCAGTACAACGTATACAGATTGTCTATCGATTCAGATAAGATATGATAAGTAATCCAACTCGAATTATTAACGTGTCCACTTACTCAACGTAGCCACATTGGATGTTGAGATCCTCCACTTTACTAGATGTTAAAATAAACCTTTGATTTGCAGCCCATCTCTTTTGGGCCACTACAATGATGTGACCGTGCATCAAAAAGAATCAGGAGCTGACGTTATTTATCTTGTTATTTAACCGGTATTCGAGTGCCATTTATAATTATTGCTTTAACTTTGGTAATATCTAAAGGCGCTTTCGTATCCCAACTTGAATTGAAGGTATGTTTATCAGGGTTTTGGCTTCCTCCACCACCTTCCAATGGGATAATACCGTCTACTGTTTCAATTTCAAGTAGCATATCACTGACCATGAAATTCTCACCTTTATAGGTACCGATTACTTGTAATCCTAAAGGACTGAGGGTTATATATTCAAAAAGATGACCTTCAACTGAAATATCATTTTTCCAAGTACGTAATTTGGCAGTAGTATCACTTGAATTTGCCGCCACCTTCCAGTTGCCTTCAACCCCAGAATAAACGGAACCAGTATAATAAAGAGTGTATTTACTAAGATTTTCGCAGCTTACAGGAAATACAAATTCTTCATATTTATACTTAGCGTCATCATAATCGTTTTTTTCAAGATCAAGAAGGTTATTTTTCTTATCACTGAGAAATACCAAACTATAATCATTGGAGATTAAATTACCGTCTGGACCCTTTAGAGAAAGCATGGCATCACTAGGACCAAACTCTTTGTTAAAAATTTTCCCTGTCTGCACATGCAATTTTCCATCTATAATACCGATATTTGAAACCCATTGATCTTTTTCACCATGGGGCATGGAAGCATAATCGTCTGGCATAAGTGCCTCTATTAATGAACTGAAGTCACTTGGTAGATTACTCCCCCCAAAAATCTGTGCTTTTTCAATAGGAATGGTTTCTACATCTTCAATTCCTGTAAGGGATACGGAAATGGGTTCGTCTTCATAGGCTTTTTCGTTAAAATAAATAAGGAAACTGCCAAGCTCCAACGGATCTGTTAATGGTGTGTCTGGATCAGCCGTTATATTAAACTCATAATAAATGGTATTCGTATCTTTATTAAAATTAAGCATTTTTTGTTTCCATGACATGCGGGCTGATAAAACTTCGTCTCTACTTTTGGCTCCCTCGTTTGTTGGTGAATGTATTTTTACAGTGAATCCGTCTCTAAAATCAGTTTGTTCCGTTAATCGGTTTTGACCTGTTCTATCCTGAAGAGATAGGTATATAATCGCTCTATTATCATATTTCTGTGCACCGATAACCTCCATGCGAATTCCTTCGTCCTCACTATAGACTCCTACTGGTTCAACAATCTTACCAAAATCAGGATTAAATCTCTTTATGAACCAATCAAAGTCCCCTAAAGATGAAGCAGCTGCACTAGTAACTAATACGAACGATATCGCAATAGCTGCAATTGTTGACCTTGTCCACCGTTTGCGGTGTCTAGCAGGCATGTCAGTACTACCTTCATACAATCGGCTTTTAACCTGTTCTGCAAGTTTACTTGAATCAACCGTAATTTGGGAAAACATTTCATGTATATGTTTTTCGTCCATATCAAATTTGTCCATAATTAGACTCCTTTCTACCATATGCAATATTAAAATATTTAACTATTTTATCTTTGGCCCGTTGATATTGTTTGCGTAATGCAACTGGAGAACTTCCTGTAAGCTGAGATAGTTCCTCGTAACTCTGCCCATCCATAATCCGCCCATATAACAAGGCACGTTCCATAGGTTTAAGCTTCTGTAACGCACGAAGCATCTCATCACTCAAACCTTTATCTTTCTCTGGTAAAACTACTTCACTGCGAATATCATGAAAATAATGGATCTTACGCTTTTTTAGTTGATTTAAGCAGCGATTATATGTAATTTTGTACAACCATGCGGATAGGTTATTGCCATCAAAAATATTCCGATTTTGATAGGCTGAAAGAAAGACTTCTTGTACAATATTTTCTGCTTCATGATAATCACATAGAATCGCCGTTGCATAGCGAAGGAGTTTTTCACCATAGAGATTGATTATCTCTTCCAGTTCATCTTCTCCGCCATTAACAAACCTTCTTCCAATATCTATTTCCTCCATAAGCTCACCTCCTTTTATTTATCAGTCGACAGCACCCCTATAACATTTCAAAGAGCTGTTTTGTGACATAATTTTTAATTTATCCGATATTTTGAAAGTGGATAATACAAGTCGATTGTCACCACCAAGGGATAGCCAGCCCATTTCGGGTACACTAAAAATAGCCAACCCTTTGATGGTAAAGGGGTTAGCTATTAAGTTTGAATGTTGATTTATTAACATATTGAACATTTTGTTAAACTAATAGATTTTCCCTTCCGTTTGCTTTCTATATAATGCAGCCCTTGACACATTTGTAATTTCACAAATGCAGATGCAAACCCACATTACGGTACTGGAAAAGGAGCTACTATCTATCGATTTACGAGTGATCAATTCTCTTCTTACTACACAAATATTATTCATACTAAATCAAGGGATGCAATTCATGTTTTGGATGGTTTACTGCACCATGAGACGGATCTAAACATAGAAGATCATTATCAAAATTATTTACAATAGATAAAGCAAGTGAGTAACCAAAATTAGAAGCATTTTTACGTGGATAAATAAATACAAAGGTCATTGAAGAAAAAAGAGACATTAGTTAACATATTTTTAATTATGTAAACTTAATGACTGAGCTATTTACATTTTTAAGGAGCGGGACCGTTTCATTGCAGACTCTGCGATAAAACGGTCCCTTTTCAAACGAGATTATGATAATTATAAATCCCCTGTAGCAAATTCACCTGAGCCTTCACATATTGTCTCAGTTTCAAAGGTTCCACAATCTCGGATTGACCAAGTATCCCCCAAACATTTGTACATGCACTATCATAGCTAAACATATTTACAGTAAGGGTTATTTGATCTCCTTCTTCTACCCTGTTCATGATCTCCAGTCCGTGTATAGAAGCCTCTCGGCTCTTATTCGTTCTAATCAATACCGGATATATCTCTTCCTCTTTACAAGTTTGCTTAAATTCCCTCTCCTGCTGCTTCCAGTGCCCTTCTAAAGAGAAGTCCTGAGGGATAGCATACTCTTCGTCTATACGCTGCGTAGAGGCGATTCGCTCACATTTAAACGTACGAATTTGTTCGACTTCTTCACAGTAGGCTATAAGATACCACTCTTCTTTTTTCACAACTAGACCATAGGGCAGTATTTTCCTGATCGAAATGACTCCATTAATCTTGTGGTATTCAATCTGTAGTTTCTTGGATCTCCAAACAGCAGTTCGAATCGATTCCAGACATGGAATCTCTAAGCGTTCTGTCCACCAAGGCGTATCATCAAAATAAAAACGTCTTTGTGCCTTCTGGATATCATTTTGATAGGAAGCGGGTAATGATTTTTCTAATTTCAAGAGGGTTGCCTTTAGCTTTAATCCGGAATCTGTATGTCCACTAGTATGAATCCCCATTCCTGTTAGAAATAGATTGATTACATCTTCCCCATGAAGCTGATTTAGGTTAACAGTATACCCCTCCATCAAGGAGATGCCACCATTCGGTCCCGGCGTGGATAACAGTGGTATTCCAGCTTCAGCAAGTACGTCAATGTCTCTATAGATAGAACGTACGGAAGTTTCCAAGGCTTCAGCTAAGTCATTGGCCTTCATCTTCCCTCTTGATTCCACTAATAATAAAATCGCTATCAAACGATGCAAGCGCATGGGGAGCCTCCAAGTTTTTCTTTTTTATAGTATACATCATAATTCTTGCCAAGCTGTTGTCAACAATAGAAGGTTATGATTAGTTCATTACATTAAAGGAGCTGATACACATGAATATAGGCATATTGGGAACTGGATTCGGAGCTTATCATGCGCAGTTATGGACGGCGATGGATCGAGTAGACAAAGTAATTATCTTTGGTCGGAACGAAGCTAAGCTGCAGAAGCTAAAACAAGCTTTAGGCGTTGAGATAACTACTCATATTGACGATATTATGCTCGATTCCACCATCGATGTAATTGACATCTGTTTGCCCTCTAATTTACATAGGCAATATGCTGTCGATGCGCTTATGCATGGGAAACATGTATTCTGTGAGACACCCGTTTGCTTCAACCTAGAAGATGCCCTTGCGATGAAAGAAGCCGAACAATTGTATGATTCGCGAATTCTCGTCAACCAGTTTATTAAATTCGATCCTGCGTTCAAATATCTTTATGAAACGACTCATAATGAGAAATATGGAAAGCTTTTATCTCTCACCTTAAAAAGAGAAACGCCTCCCTTGTGGGGTGACCTCGGTCTACACGCTATCGCTACAAAGCTTATGATTCACGAATTGGATTTTGTGACCTGGATGCTGGGGTCTATAGAACCGAACTTCGTTTGGGGAACTGATGGTGGTAAAAGTGATCAAGCCATAGTACGCGCTGTTTTTCAACAATCTAATAGGTACGCAGAGATCATTGTGTCTTCACAGATGCCGGCCACTTATCCTTTTTCGGTAGGTTATGAGGCATATTTTGAACAGGGTAAACTTGTCTATCAAGAGAGTGACAACATGAATGGAGCTGTTGAAAGCTCATTAATTGAATATACCGCTGCAGGTAAACTAGATCTTTTGTTAGAACCAGCTAATCCCTATCAAAAAAGTTTGGAGTATGCACTCCAATGTCTAATCGAGGATAGTTCATCAATAATTGAGTTAGATAATGCCATACAAGCTATAGAACTAGCTATTTGTATTGAAAAAAATCTTGTATAAATGTATGAGGAAGTGTAGTACCCTTTTTCCAGTGGTTTTGTTAATAGGGTGATTATGTGTTGCAGTGTAGATGTATAGTGCATAAGGTATGATCAGGATTTTGATTTTTCTATTGTGAATTTTTCATATGATGAAATCACAGAATTATATTTATAAGTACGCACTCTCTGAACTTATAATGATTGCTATCAGAGATAAGAATTAGTTAACATAATCATACTTATGTTAACTAATTCTAGGGAGTCTATTTTCCACACTCATTCACCGCTTCATTATCGCAAGTGCAAAACGCTCTATCGTCTCTTTCGATAATCCATTTACACTCTTGTTTTTCCCTTTTACCACTCGCAGAACCATTCGATCTAATACAGTCATCTTCTCTTCGTAAATCTCATCTCCGAACACTTCTTTTGTAACTGATTGGTTATACAACCCCTCTGGAAATGAAGATTTCAATTCCTGTGTGGCTTGCTCCCCCTTCGCTCCTGCACAAATAAACAATCCAACGCGCTTCTTACCTAATTCATTTTGATATTTTGAAGCAAATTCCATCATTTGTTTTTGTATTTTCCCAAAATAAATAGATCCACCTAAGATGACAATATCATATGGCTCTAGTGTAGGTTCTTTGGCATGCATTAAATTAACTACTTCAGTCTCATCGCCCAACTGATGTTTCAATAAGTAGGCAGCTTTCTCTGTACAACCATATTTAGAAGTATACACAATGATAGTCTTCATTCTAATCGCTACCTCCCTACTCTCTGATCTTCCTACTGTGTTAAAGGCTCATGTATATCCCTGTTGCTATTGAAACCATTGAATTCAAATAACAAGAAATCAGTGCTTCGACCTGTTCTTCAGGCAAATCCTTTTCCACAATCAAACGCATAATTAATCCGAACGCAGCGCTCCATATCACTTGAGCAGTAAGCTCTATTGAAGAGTCTTTATGGAGTTCTTTCGATTCGAACCTAGATAGACATTGACAGAGCATACCAATCGCTTTACGCTCCTGTGCAGCTCCCTTAAATAAAACAGCTGTGTAACTAAGGACAGCCGGTGTATCGTTCAGCATTACATTACGGTATTCTACACTTGTGGACAGGGTCATCCTGATCCATTGCTCAAGTGATTGTCTCAAAAGCATCTCTGGTGGCAGCTCATGCTCTGCCTTTCGTTGTACAGACTGAAGCCCGTCAACCATATCTGTATATTTCTGTTGCAAATATCTCACTACAATTTCATCTTTCCCCTGAAAGTAATGATAAATAATTCCTGGAGAATACTCGATTCTCTCTGCAATTTTGCGGATGGATAGTTTGTCAATACCCTCCTCAGATATCAACGAAGCCGCAGCCTGTAATATCCTTTTCTTCATTTCCTCACGTTCACGCAATTGCCGTTGTTCTTTAGTCATCTTGACGTCTCCTTATAATTTGAACATCGTTTAATCATTGAACACTGTAAATATATTATGGTATACAGTTATTTTCTATATAGTAAGTCACAGGCAAATCCTCCACCCTTTAATCACATACACAGGCATAAAAAAATCCGCCAGTCTAAATCGACTGGCGGAAACCTTATTCATAAAGTTAAAGGATTACAGACAAAGAGTTTTTGTGATGATAACCAACAGGATAAACAGAACCAAGATAGCTCCTGTGTTAGTAAATCCACCGTATCCTCCTGCGAATTCGCCCATTTTAACTCCTCCTTTGTAATTGAGTACATCATAAGATATGCTAAATCCCCATCTCTGCTTGGGTATTTTGAACAAAAATAACCCAACAATCCCGTTGAGGTTGTGGGTTATTCATTATTAGTTAACATAATATTTATTACGTAAACAAAATATGTGTAAATCTCTTGAACGGTAAAATAAGCATTGATTTTGATGACTACAATATCGCTATTTCCCATTCAAATATTAACCCTATTATTATTTAATGTATTGAAGTATTGACTCGGATTTCCTTGTGGCGGGTTAAAACGCTCTTTAAATTCTCCATTGGTGTACTCTCCAATCACTCTATGCCAGAAATTACGGGCAGGCGTATTCGCGCGTACCTGTGACACCTTCCAGTCGCCTGGGTACATATCAAATAATTTATGCGCGGCCCAGGTCCCCACGCCGCTCCGTCGATATTTTTGCATTACAAAAAACTCAGTCATATAAAACTGTCCTTCGGGATTACGCAACAACCGTTCTACAAGTGCAAAACCAGCAATATGCCCGTCCACTTTAAACAAATAAGCGAACTTATTGTTGCCACTACTCCAAAAAGATTCTAGTCCCGGATACGAAGGATATATCCCATCTTGGTCTACATCAAGCTCCAAATAACGGGTGAAATCATATAGGTAAAACTGCATTAATTTGCTTATCGTCTGTTTCCGCTCTCTGGGAACCAGCTCCATTCCAAGTTCCATTAGGTGCACCTCTGACATTTATGTTTACTTCACATCATATAACTTAGTTGATTCAGGAGCAAGGTCATCGCTTGTGATTAGCTTTGATCTAAGCCTATTGGAGAACAAAACATGATAAGATAGAAGGAAGAAATGATATGAAAACTATGGAAAAGGTGAATCACATGAGCGTTCAAAAGAACGATGACCGTAAAAAACTGGATCTAAAGCTACCTCTCATGCCTTGGTTCGTTCAGCAGTTTATTGACTATAAGCGACCTGATCTATCCCCATCCACCCTTCTGGAGTATATTCGGGACTATGAGTCCTTTTTCGGATGGCTGCGTGCTGAAGGTCTCTCACAGGCCAGCTCCAACACAGAGATCACATTGCTTGAATTAGAAACCCTGCACATGGATAGTATTGTTGGATACCGCCTGCACCTCACTACCCGAGCTGAGGGAACCAATACACGTGTAACCGTGTCCCGTAAGCTGTCCGCATTACGCTCTTTATTTCATTATTTAAGTCAGATCGCTGAGGACGAGAACTTCTATCCATTGCTTAAGCGTAACATTATGGCCAAGGTTGAAGTAAAACGAACGCATAAACCTAAGGACACTGCTGCTAAATTAAAGGGCAAGATTCTAGAGGATGAGGAACTGCTGGAATTCGTGGGGTACATTTTCGAAGGATATGGACGAGATGTTGAAGGTAACAAGCAGGCCTTTTACTCCTTTCAATTAAATCGTGAACGCGATGCCTGTATTGCCAGCTTAATTCTGAATTCTGGTCTTCGTGTATCCGAAGTAGTCAATCTAAACGTGGATGATCTGGATGTTAACAACAAGCTGATTTATGTCACCCGAAAAGGGAACAATGATGAAACCTTCAAAACCCCTGTTTATTTTCGAGAACAAGCTAAAGATGATTTAGCTCTTTATTTAAGCCTTCGTCAATCCCGTTATAAAACACCAAAGAGGGAAAAAGCTTTATTTATCGCTTTGCCCAATGGACGGCAAGAAGGCAAACGCATGACCAAAAGAGCCATTCAAGAAATGATTATTAAATATGCAAAACGCTTTGGTAAGCCCTATCTAACGGTACATAAGCTTCGTCACTCTTTTGCAACAGACTATTACCTGCAAAACGATATTTATAAAACGAAAGAACAGCTCGGGCATGCTTCGACAGAAACAACCGAGATCTATGCTCATCTCACGGACAAAACGATGTCTGAGGCGATTGAACGCCGTTTGGATAGTTGATTTTTTTTGCAAAAAGCCGGCCATACCCTATCCGAATTTTATGGAAAAGGTGTGGCCGGCTCTCTTTTTACATGGTTTAGAAAGACTGATCAGAGTAGCATTATGTTGAATCATTGGCTTTTCTATTGTGAATTTTTCATATGTTGAAATGTTGTAAATAATATCGCTGGCATATTAGATAATTAGCTACTCCCGTCCAATTGTTAATATCAAAAAGCATTTTACCTTTATCCTATCCGCGTATTTCTCCCGGAAGCTTGATAATAGTCACTTTAGCACCCTCAGATAAGCCTCGTTCCTCTGGTGGAACAACAATCAGACAATCACTATCCTTGATCGTGACCATCACGGAAGATTCGTCTATCGCTGCTGGAATGGCATAAAGGCTGCCTTCACGGATCTCTAATCGCGCTCTAACAAATCGGGTAAAGTCATTCACTCTGTTATAATCTGCACCGAGTGTGGCGCTCCATTCTGGTAAGAAAGGCTGTGACGCACACTGCATTAATCTGATAACCGGACGTGCGAACAATTGAAAACCAACGAAACAAGCACCTGGATTACCTGATAGAGCTAACAGCAGCTTACCGCCTCTAACAGCAGCAGTGGTTACACTCCCCGGACGCATCGTCACTTTGTTAAATAGCATATCTCCACTCTGTTCACGAACCAAATCGCCCATAATATCATAATCTCCTACCGATACTCCACCCGTAGTGATTACAAAATCGTAGGTTTCCAGCGCCATCTGTACTTTACTTCGAGCCAGCTCCAGATCATCCACAATAGATCCAAGTATCACGGGCTCACCACCTGCCTCCTTGACTAAAGCTTCAAGCATGGGTGAGTTGCTGTTTCGAATTTTGCCAGGCTGTAGTGGTTCATGTACCTCTAGCAGCTCCGTTCCTGTCGCAAAGATAGCTACCTTAGGCCGACGATAGACTTTCACTGTATGTATGCCAAACGCCGCCAGAACAGCTATATCCCCCGCAGAGATTAATCGCCCCGCTGGCAGCACTAGCTCACCAGAGCTTAACTCCAGCCCCATTGTTGTGATATTAGACTTCGCTTCCTGCTTCTTTCGAATACCTACGTAAGTCTTTCCTTCCTCCTCACGTGTCTCCGTTACTTCCAGCATAACCACAGTATCTGCCCCTGACGGCACTTGTGCTCCCGTCATTATCCTTGCTGCTGTTCCCGAAGTGATGTCTACCGATGCCACAGCGCCACATGGAATATTGTCTACCATTTCTAACCATACGACTTGTCCATTTACACAGTGATTTGTATCTGCTGCAATAATTGCATATCCATCCATGCTAGAGCGGTTAAACGCGGGAAAAGGATGTGGCGCAATCACTTCCTCGGCCAAATAACGTCCACAGACCTCATTCAATGAGACCTCCTGTGACTCTAGCGGATTAGCAAATTTGATTATTTTGGCCTGTGCCTCTTTTACTTGAAGCGCTGTTCGCCGAAATTTATGATCCTTCATACCTTACCTCCGCTCTAAATCATCCGTTTTTGCAGTACAATAGGTACTATTTTAACATGAGCCAACCAGAAATAAAATGAATAGCAGAACTGCAAAATCCTTTATCTATTTCATCACAAAGTTGTACAAAAAAAGATGCGATCATAAGACCACATCTCCTACAACTCAATTCTAGGATGCTCTGATAACCTTCACATCTCCAGGAATTACTTTTTCTCCTTCATAAAGCATAAAGCGTCCATGTTGCCATTCCACACGCAGGAGTCTAGAGTCATCTGACTGATATTGCCACACATGCTGCTCTCCGCCATTCATAAAAGGGGTTTGACCAGCTACAGCGACATATCCGTCATATTCTTCCTCCAGAAAATAAGTATAATCGTCCAGTTCAAGTGTTGTTGGAACTTCAGCAGGATTATCTAATCGCCCATCGATTGGTTTATACAAACCATATTGCAGCTGTTCCCGCTCCTCAATATGCAAATAGGCAATTTGACTACCATCTCTTAATGTCAGTACTACCGCATTTCGTCCACGATTATGGGTCCTGCCGGTTACCTCGTAGGTAACGAGCGATACTTCACAGATGTCTCCGGGAGACAAATTAAGCATACTTTTCTGAACTTCCTGAGCTGCTGGTTTGGAGAAAAGATTACCTATACGTTTCCATATACTCAACTTGATCGTTCCCCCTACATAAATGCAGAAATAATTAAAGCTCCCGTAATTTGCAGTGAGCCTGATAATAAGCCGTACCCGATTTTGCCAAGCTGTGTACCATGATCCAGATCCAGATTCCCCCATTTAGCCAAGAGGAGACGGACCGTTCTTTCCAATATAAGCAAAAGAAAAAAAGATACAATCGAGATCAGCAAAGCATCTAGCAGACTGTTAGAAGCAGCTATCGATGATGATAAAATGAATGCCTGTGCCAATAGCTTCATTACAAAACGTGTAGTAACTGCCATATTTCCAGCCTTTAACTCTTCTAAATCATTGTATCGAGTGAAAAGTGAATCTACGAACATCAGCACAAACAGCAACACCGCGCCGCTCACTGTCCACACGACCATGGACACCAGGATATGGAAATCCATTCTATAGCCCCCGCTTATTCATTTTGCATGCTGTCATAAGCATAGATAAAGCGAAGAGGAAACGATAGTCCTGTCTCCCCTTCGCCTGTGAACATCAGCCGTGAAACGGCTAAGATCAAATGTTATTGCTTCTCGTATTGTTTCATCAGAGCAGCCAATTCATCTTCTACTGCTTGATCTTTGTTCAACTTCTCGAACTCATCATCAAGTGATTTGTTGCCCGAGCTCATCTCGTTGCTGGCTTCGGCTTGAGCTTCTGCTTGCAGCATTTTGTCTTCCATACGTTTCAGGCCAGCAGATGCGGAATCAGAGCTGAAACCGCTCATTGCTTTATTAATTTCAGTTTGAGCTTTGGCAGCATTATAACGAGCAACCAAGGTTTCGCGTTTGTTTTTCATCTGAGTAAGCTGCTTGCGCATTTCGTCCAGCTTCCCGCGAAGATTATCCGCAGATGCTTTATTCTGGTCGAAGCTCGCTTTATATTCTACCAGTTTAGCTTCAGCAGCCTTCTTTTCTTCCAGAGCACGGCGAGCAAGGTCAACATTACCAGCTTGAGCTGCAGCATGTGCCTGTTGCGTACGTTTGTTAACAAGCGCTTCCTGCTCTTCATACAGCTGCTTGAACTTCTTCTCAATAGCGATTTGAGCCGCTACTGCTTTTTCTGCATCTTCCAAATCTTCGGTCATATCACGAATGTACTGATCCGTCATTTTAATCGGGTCTTCTGCTTTGTCAATAATCGCATTCACGTTAGACATTGTTAAATCGCGCAATCTTTTAAATATAGACATGGTTTCATTCCTCCAAAAGATAATTTAAAAACCCACTTGATATCTTTTACGCAGAATTGCCAATTCCGTTTCAAATTTGTTGCGCTAAATATTGATTAACTTTATTATTTACTATCTCTACTACCTTCATAATGCCTTCTTTCGAAAGATCGTCGTAATGAATCCCCATCACAACTGTGACGGTCCTATTTAGAGCCTTAGCTACCCTGATCGCAATATCTTCACTTATCGTATGCTCTTTATGATGAGGAACGGCAGAGGTCTGCACTTCTACCCGCTCTCCATTCAAATACGCAGTACTTGCCGCTCCAATATGACGAACACCACCACTGATTACGAGTAAGAGATCCCGTCCGACTGGCGTCGCCGTCAGCCCAATATCCTCAGGGTTAATCTTGTTTGAAGTCAATAGTATCTCCTCACTACTCCACTTTATATAATGCCACGTATTTCATCTAAGGATTGAATATTCTCTTGAACCATGAATTGCTCAAGTTCTTCAACAAGCTGGCTGCCTGCTCTCAAATTCATAAAATTGTAGGTTCCGACTTGGATTACCGAAGCACCTGCCATAATAAATTCAATAATATCAGTAGCTGTGGTGATGCCCCCCATTCCGATTACTGGAATAGATATGTTCTGTGCGACTTGATGCACCATACGCAAAGCAACTGGCTTAATCGCTGGTCCGGACAATCCGGCATATAAGTTATTAAATACACTACTTCTCCGTCGCACATCGATCTTCATCCCGGAAATGGTGTTAATCAGCGAGACGGCATCTGCTCCCTCTTCCTCACACATTTGAGCCATCTCAACGATATTTTCAGCACCTGGAGACAGCTTTACCGCAAGTGGTAGCTTAGTGGCACGCCTAACAGCTTGTACTACCTTTTGCGCTTCTGAAGTCTTGATTCCAAATGCAATTCCGCCCTCTTTTACATTTGGACAGGAAATATTCAACTCAATCATATCAACAGCTGGTTTACCTGCGCTTGATCGAAGATCTGCATCACGCTGGATCATTTCTGCTCCAAGTACGTAATCCTCAAGCGTTCCGCCCCCAAGATTCACCAAACGGGCTGTATCGAGTGTTTCCCAATAAGGGCATTCTTTTTCCAAAAACGCGGATACCCCCGGATTCTCCAATCCAACACTATTCAACATACCAGAGGCTGTCTCGTATACTCGAGTGCCAGGGTTACCTGCTTTGGGATGGAGGGTGAGCCCCTTCCCTGAGATTCCACCTAACGAGGAAACATCATACAGCTTTCCATATTCACGACCAAAGCCGAAGGTTCCTGAAGCCATTACAATCGGATTCTTAAAATGAACGCCTGCAATTGTTGTGCTCATCTTAGTCATGGAAAATCACCTCCTCAGAAAGGAACACGGGTCCGTCTGCACAGGCTTTTCGCTGACCATCACGACAAGAAACACTACAAACAAGACAGGCTCCAATACCGCAAGCCATTCGATTCTCTAGAGAGAGATAAACTTTTGTATTGCTACCCGCCTCTTCAGCCGCTAACCCTTTAAGCTGTGCTGCTTTAAGCATAGGATGTGGGCCGCAGACGAAAATATGATCATATTGACTAAAATCCACACGATCCAAAATAAATCCGCCTACATCTACTGTAAGCTCGGCTGCTAATGGACGAAAAGCTTCTGTCCGGTAAGCTTCGCGACTAAAACCTAGAAAGATATCACTACTAGGCAGCTGCTTTGCACAATAATATAGCGGCGCTATTCCGATTCCACCACCAATAAGCGCAACCTTGCCTTCCACCTGTGGGAATCCCGTGCCAAAAGGCCCTTCAAGCTCCACTGAGTCACCAGGAGTCAACCGTGAAAATATTTCAGTGCCTTCCCCCACTACGTGATATAAGAATTCAACACTATCTTCTTTTACTTCATGTATACTTAACGGTCTGGAAAGGATCGGATAAGCACCCCATGCCCGTAACATGTAGAATTGACCCATTTCACCGCCGCTATTCGTTTCAACTTTAAGGTGGTACACTCCGTCAGTTAGCCGATCGTTACTTAAAACCATCCCCACGTTATCAAGCTCCTTCAAATTTTATCTTTATTAAGATTGCCTTAGAAGGAGCATAAAATCTGTGACAAACTTCACATTCAAAGCGAGCTATCTCTTTTTCCAGATCCCGCGTTCATAAGGTTTGGGTACATTACGTACGCCTCCAAGTGCCTCTTCCGCATGTAAAGCCCAATAGGGATCGCTCAACATCCCACGGCCAACGGCTATCAGCTCTGCCCGTTCTTCTGCGACGATGGACTGTGCCTCAGTAAAGGATTCAAGCCGCCCCACTGCAATTACAGGCACCTGTAATTCACTACGGATAAACTCTGCCAGATCCACTTGATAAGCAGGGCCTGCACCCGGCCCTCCATTTGAACCTATAGGACCTTCGCCTCCAGAAGAAACATGGAACAGATCCACTCCAGCATTCTTGTACCGTCGGCAAATATCCAGAGCGTATTCAGCATCATATCCACCCTTTACATATTCCTTCGCAGATATTCTCATAATCAATGGCATATCCACAGGAACCACTTCTCGGACTGCTTTAACTATCTGTTCTCCGAACAATGCAGGATCTTGTCCATATTCATCATCTCTGGTATTCGTCAATGGAGAATGAAACTGATGAATTAAATACCCATGTGCACCATGAATTTCGACCGTATCAAATCCTGCATCCACAGCTCTGCGTGCACCTTCACGGAAAGCCTCAATCAACGCTAAAATTCCTTCCTTAGAAAGCGCTTGTGGCGTTTTGGAATTAGCATCAAAGGGAATGGCTGATGGAGCCACCGGCGGCTCAGCATCCACTGCTTTACGTCCAGCATGTCCTAATTGAACAGCGATTTTTGATCCATATGCATGTACACTATCTGTGATTCTACGATAAGCCTCAATTTGCGAATCATTCCAGATTCCTGTATCTCGATTAGTGATTCTACCGTCTGGATGTACGCCTGTCATTTCCACGATAATAAAACCTGTACCGCCAATTGCACGGCTTACATAATGAACATAATGCCAATCATTAGGAATGCCATCCTCTTTATCCACCGAATACTGACACATAGGCGGCATGACAATACGATTTTTCAACGATAATCCCTTCAATTCATACGGTGCAAACAAATCAGACATTCATGTCTCCATCCCTTCCGTAATCTATAATGGGTTCGGGAAATTCCCCGTTCTATTAGTATACATGCATTGGAACCTTCAAGAAATCTAAACGCAAACTGTATAGTCAGCAGCATAAATCTACCCAGCTATGGGGATAACAATTAAGAATATGACGGTGATCAGGTTGTAAAGGAGGCAGATGGGGATGTATTTTCAACAGAGAGGTCAGAAACTGCTCGTAATATTAGGAACAATCATAACTATGCTATTCCCAACCTATTCTTCAGAGGTTGCGTCAGCGTCCGTGCAGAGTCAGAAGACTCCACAAGAACAAACACCAAGTATACCCGTTTCAGAGGAAGATACGGCCATTTCAGCAGGTAGCGCTGCTACAAATAGTTCGACGCTTAACAGCACTAAAAACGCTAAAGGTCTTACATTAAGTCAGCTGTTACACAAATACCCAGAGACTTTTAAGACTAGTGGACCTCGGAATAAAGTCATAGCACTTACCTTTGATGATGTTCCTGATCCAAGATTCACCCCCCAATTGCTAAACGTTTTAAAAAAATATAATGTCAAAGCAACCTTCTTTGTGGTGGGAAGCAGAGCAAAAAAACATCCGGCTTTGGTGAAAAGAATGATTAGAGAAGGACATGCAATTGGAAATCATTCGTATAATCATCCTCAGTTTGTGAAGCTTGCGATGAATGATTTTCAATCACAAATCATAAAAACCGAGGATATTATACAAACCTTGGCCGGATATAAACCACGACTAATACGCCCACCCTATGGGGATATCAGTGAACAGCAGCTAAAATGGGCGAAAAGCCATGGCTATACGCTCGTGAATTGGAATGTGGACTCATTGGATTGGAAAGGACTTTCCAAAAACCAAGTCAGAAATAATATTCTGGCCCATATTGGAAGAGGAGCGATTATTCTTCAGCACGGTGGAGGCGGTCCAGGTAGTCATCTACAAGGAACGATTCAGGCTTTACCTGAAGTAATCACGATTATGCGCAAGCGGGGCTATACTTTCGTTACCGTTCCTCAATTACTACAGGTGTCCAAAAGTAAATAAAACACCCACAAATATATATTTTCTATACGTAAAAAAAACGGAGGTAGCCGCTAAGGACTCCCTCCGTTTCCTGTGTAACCTTTTTTTAGAACTTTTCATATCTCTTTAATAATTAAAATTTTCTCTATTTTTATCTATCTATTTAACAATGTATAATTGTACATATTGATAACCAAATGTTGATACAAAGCTTTGGCTACCAGGAATAAAGATATCAATACGATTGCCTTTTATAGCACCGCCTACATCCGTTGCCGTTGCTAAGAATGCATCTTTAGGCAATCCATCATGTGAATGCCCTGTCACCAATACTTTGGTACCAAGAGGAATCACATTTGGATCAACAGCAATAGTACCGATCTTGAGAGGATTTCCGAAATAATCTACTGCACCCCATCCGCCATTCTCACTGCTTGCAGAAGAATAAGCTGAAGCTTTGACTTGAATCGATTTGTCATAATTAAACGACTTCCCCCATGCTTCAACTGTTTTGGACTCTGAGTTTACATTCAGACTTGGTGTAATCACTGGAGATTTGTCAGTTGTAGTTACGGACTCAGCCTGCATCTTACTAGGGATAGTAATTTCAAGACCTTCGTAAATGTTAAGGGCTGCAACCTTTGGGTTTGCTTTCATTAATTCATTCATACCTACATTATATTGCTTGGATAAAGTATAAAAAGTGTTGCCATCCTTAGCGATATGAACGCTGTCTGCATGAGCTGGAACAGCATGCAATAATGCACTGATTCCCATAATTGCAGCAAGGGTTTTAATTGTTCTAAATTTGTTTTTCATAATTGCCTCCTCATTAGATGGGCGTGAACGGTATGACTTCCGTATACGCTCGTGTACATTTTAAGTACTTATGTACATCCCGTGTGTGATTTCTTGGTGTGTTGCAGTCTTTTGTAAAACTGACAGGACTTAATATATCACAATTTTGTAACCTGTGCTTATGTAATTGTTACCATTATGAAAAATCAAGTTTCAATATTGTCATTTTTGGAGGTGCTGGTTAACATATTTTTTATTATGTAAACTAAATTTAAAGATTCATACACATTTTTTAAAAAAATAACATATAAAATTCCCGAATATTTTACATAGCGTTAACATTTCATGCTTTATCCAATAGTAGAATGATAGAATATGATAAATAGAATAGATATAGACACGAATCATATTTGGAGGTCCCATGAATACAGAAGAGAATAAAAACAACCAAAGCAGCCCAGCCACTGCTTACCTCAATAGAGATTTGAGCTGGATCGAATTTAACCGACGCGTGCTTAAAGAAGCTCAAGACCCCGATAATCCGCTAATGGAACGGGCTAGATTTCTGGCTATCGTCTCAAGCAATCTTGATGAGTTCATAAGCGTTCGAGTGGCAGGAATTCAAGATCAAATCCGGGCAGGCTATACTAAAAAAGATTTCACTGGCTACACCCCTTCCGGGCTATACAAACGTCTCATCAAACGAGTTACCAAAATTGTTGCCGACCAATACCGGATTTTCCGTGATATTTCACGGAGTTTGCATAAAGAAGGTATCGTTTTTGTGGATTATGAGGATCTCACTCATGCACAGGAACAGTCCATAGAACAATATTACCGGGATATCATCTATCCTGTACTTACGCCAATGGCTGTAGATCAGAGTCGACCGTTTCCACTCGTTCATAGCCAATTTATCTATTTAGCAGTTGTTCTTACTCGTAAGAATGGCCTTGAAGAAGAGCCTTTTTTTGCTATTCTGCAAATTCCATCAAATCTGCCAAGATGTATTCCACTACCACACCGATCTAACAGTAAGAAACGGCAGTTCGTATTTATAGAGGATGTCATCCGTCATCACATTCAAACTTTATTCAGTGGTTACGAGCCGGTTGCCGTTAGTGAATTTCGTTTGACCCGCAACTCTGATCTCACGATCGACGAAGAAGGGGCCGAGGATCTTCTGGAAGAGATTGAAAAGGAGCTGCGCAAGCGTCGCCGCGGTGTTCCAGCAAGACTTGAAGTACAAAAAGGAATTCATCCATATGCTTTGGAACAGCTGCAAGCTGAGTTTGAACTTGAAGATTTCGTATTCGAAATTGAAGGTCCGCTAGATCTAAGTTTCCTTCGTAACTTCGCCGGCAGTATTAAGGGCTTTAGTTACTTAAACTATCCAAGTATTGAGCCGGTCTACCCAGCTGAATTTGAAGAGAACGAGGATTTCTTCGAGGTATTACGTGAGCGAGATGTGCTGGTCTACCACCCTTACGAATCCTTTGATGCGATGACGGACTTTATCATTCAAGCGTCAGAGGACGAACAAGTAATGGCTATTAAGATGACACTCTATCGGGTTAGCGGTAACTCTCCTCTGATTACTGCACTGGCTAATGCTGCTGAATCCGGAAAACAGGTAACAGTAGTTGTTGAGTTAAAAGCCAGATTTGATGAGGAACGCAACATCGCTTGGGCTCGTCAACTTGAAAAATCCGGATGTCATGTTGTATATGGTCTTGTTGGACTCAAAACACATGCCAAAGTTACCTTGATTGTCCGTCAGGAAGGTCAAGAGCTACGTCGCTACGTACATGTAGGCACAGGAAACTACAATGACAGTACAGCCAAAGTCTACACGGATCTCAGTCTATTTACTGCTCAAAGCGATATCGGACTTGATGCTTCAGAGCTGTTTAATCAAATGACGGGCTATTCCGCTGATTTTGACTGGAATTCCTTCATTGTAGCTCCAACGGACATGAGCCTTTCCTTACAAAAATTGATGAAGCGTGAAGCGGAGCATGCTGCAGCTGGAAGACCTGCACGTATCATTGCCAAAATGAACTCACTCTCTAATCAACAAGTCATCGACGATTTATATGGTGCCGCACAGGCTGGTGTATCTATCGATTTAATCGTTCGGGGGGTTTGTTGTCTTCGTCCGGGGATTGAAGGTTTGAGCGAAAACATTACGGTTCGCAGTATTGTCGACCGCTTTCTGGAACATTCAAGAATTTACTATTTTGAAAATGGCGGGAATCCTGAGGTGTATTTATCCAGTGCAGATTGGATGACAAGAAACCTAACTCGACGGATCGAGCTGATGTGTCCGGTAAGAGACAGCAATATTCGCAAACAAATTGTTAAGATTCTTGAACTATCCCTTAAAGATAATGTGAAGGCAAGCTTCTTACAGCCTAATGGATATTACGAGCAAGCAGACGACAAAAAGGCCCCTTTCCGGAGCCAGTTCGCAGCAATGGATGTTACACGTTGGAAGGAAAATCGAGTTTAACCTTCACAGTCCAAGCATTCTTAAATGCTTTTATGGCGTTCTCAATGTCCTCTAGACCAATCAGAAGCGCTGAAGCGCCCTCAAGGTCCAGATTAAGGGTATTGCCGTGTAAATTAGCTTTCAAGCCGCTTACAATCCCGATCTCGGTGCTGTCCAGTGTAATGCTTAGCTGTACAAGCGATCCGAGCTTATGAATCCACTCTTCGTCGGAAGGCAGCAAAATGTCCTTATACATCTGGGACAATTTCTGCTTCCGGCTTTTTGTGCTGTACGAGGCAATCAACGCGCACAGGATAAGCTGGCGGTGTGTCAGTCCACGAATCGGTGAATTCATCAGCCAATACAGGGTGTGCCGTTTAGATTGATAATAGTTAATGTTAGACCCCGTTCGATGTAGCATGATGGATACATAAATTAACATCTCGTGTTCAGCTTTATTCTCCTCATCCTTGAACGCGTCAAACAGACTTAGCGCAAGCTTATTAATATGATCTAAATACCGTTTAGAGGTACGAATATCAAACCGAATGATCGTATTTAAACTGTATTCAAGCGCACTGTCCCGCACCGGTTGCTCTGGCTTCAGTAAATCATGTAACATACCTTCCCTGAGCCCTTCCCCGCTGATTACAGCCTGGCTAGCCCCAATATACTGATATACCGTATGAAAAATAATCAACCCGGACACAATGATATCTGCCCGACTCTTAGACAACCCGTCTAAATCTTTACGTTTATCATAAGGCATTGAAGGTAATGTGTTCATAAAATGCTCAATCGTCTCACTGGCCATGGTGTAGCCATGAGAGTTTGGTAAAGAGTAGGCTCTAGTCTTTTGATCCAGCTTCCCTAAAGAACGAACCGTGCCTCCCAGACCAAACAACGGAAGGCCTGCTGTTGCGTTAAGCCAATCATGTTCAACCAATCTCCCCAGAACATAGGTTTCAAGTTTCTGAATCTGCTCTCCATTCCAGTTCCCGCCTTGACCAAACATAAGATTGGTGTTCACCGCTCCGAACGGAAAGGAAATGCTATGCTGATATCGCCGCCCGCGAAAAAGTGTAATTTCAGTACTCCCGCCACCAATATCGATGACGTAGCCATCCTCAACATTAAATGCGTTTATAACACCCAAGAAACCAAAGTAAGCTTCCTGATGGCCACTGATAACCTCAATTGGAATGGTAGATGCTTCTGACAAAAAGGCAATAATTTCACTGGAGTTAGCTGCATTTCTGATTGCCGCTGTAGCCCCTGCGCGAATAGTCTCCACTTCAAAAGCATTGCAGATCTCTTTAAACTGGCGCAAGACTGGAATTATGGTCTCCATATCCTTCTGTTCCAGTCGGCCTTCCTTCGTAATCTTCTCACTAAGACGCGCAGAGTACTTACACTCCTTGATGATCTTATAGCCTCCCTCCGGCGTTGTATCATAGATTACAAGACGTATGGAGTTAGAACCAATATCAATAATGCCGATCCGGCGCAGATCATCTCTCATTATGTATGTACTCCTTTTCAAGTTGATTGACCATCTATTATACATGGTTTACATAAATAAATGAACTCAGTCCATTATATCCTCAAATCACGCAACTGTTAAAAAAATAAAGCGGCACCCGGATAACCTGCCCGAGCGCCGCTACAATTTGACTTATTTATAACACTTTACTTAAAAAATCCTGAGTACGTACATGCTGAGGATTGCCGAATACTTGTGCAGGTGTACCCTGCTCTACAATCACGCCGCCATCCATAAATAGAATACGGTCGCCCACTTCGCGGGCAAAGCCCATCTCATGTGTAACAATGACCATAGTCATCCCATCTTCTGCAAGCTTCTTCATAACCTCCAGCACCTCACCGACCATCTCTGGGTCAAGGGCTGAGGTTGGCTCGTCAAAGAGCATCACATGAGGCTGCATCGCCAGCGCACGGGCAATCGCGATCCGTTGCTTCTGTCCTCCGGACAGCTGAGCAGGATAAGCATCCTTTTTATCTTCAAGGCCTACTGTCTTAAGCAGCTCCATTGCGAATTTATCCGCTTCGGACTGCTGCTGTTTTTTTACCTTAATCGGTGCTAGTGTAATGTTCTGCAGAACTGTTTTATGAGGAAAGAGGTTAAATTGCTGAAATACCATTCCCATCTTCTCACGCGTGACATTAATATCGTGCTTTTTGGAGGTAATAGATTCACCTTCAAAAGTGATTTCGCCACCAGTTGGCTGCTCCAGGAGATTCAAACAGCGCAGAAAGGTACTTTTACCCGATCCACTCGGTCCGATAACGACGACGACCTCACCTTTATGAATCTCCAAGTCAATTCCCTTGAGAATTTCCAGCTTCCCATAATTTTTTTGCAAATTCTTAACGGCGATCATCGGTATTCAGCCTCCTTTCCAGTCTACCCAGAATCTTCGATAGCGTAAATGTCAGCACAAAGTACATAAATGCGATAATTACTAGGGGTGTCATACCATCGTAAGAAATCGTTGTAACTGTTCGGGCTTGAAACATCAAATCCGTTACGCCGATAAAAGAAATAATGGATGATTCCTTGATAATAGTGATGAATTCATTTCCGATGGCCGGGAGAACACTCTTAAGTGCTTGAGGGAGTATAATATGACGCATAGTCATCCCTTGCTTCATACCAAGCGAACGGGCTGCCTCCATTTGTCCACGATCTACACCCTGTATCCCCGCACGGAAAATCTCTGCAAGATAAGCAGAACTGTTAATGGATAAGGTAATTGCACCCGACTGAATCGGTGTAAACTCAATCCCAAACGTAGCCAATCCATAATGGATGAGAAACAGTTGTACAAGCATAGGTGTACCACGAAGGAATTCTACCCAGGCTGTTGCCAAGAAGCGAAGCACACCCCATTTGGACATACGTAGCAAGGAAACGATAATCCCTAGAATAAAACCAAAGAATACACCCAGAACAGCAAGCAGTAGGGTATACTGCAAACCGGTCAGGAAAAAATCACGATAATCATAAGCCATTTGAAATAATTTAATGTCCATATTCTATCCTCCCATCTCCAAAAAAATAGAAAATAGCTTATTGCCGCTATTTTCTGTATACACATACAATTTACTTAAGCAGCCTTTAAAAAAATACGTTATTTCTTTATTTCGTGCTATCTGCAAGCTCACTAGCTGCCGTCACAAACTCATCAATTTTACCTTCTGAGTTTAAACGTGTCAGTGTGCTGTTTACTTGATCCAGTAGCTCTTTGTTTCCTTTTTTAATACCAATAGCATAACCGTCATCCTCAACTTCTGGCTTAGCATCAGTGATTACAAGACCAGGAACATTCTTAACGAATGATTTGGCGACGGGTCCTTCAATGATAGCAGTATCTACACGATTGGATTGCAATTGTAGAACGATTTCAGAGATTTTACCAAGTGAAGTGATTTTCGCTCCCTCGATCCCTTTAGCAATTTCTTCTTGAATGGATCCGGTTTGTACACCAATCTTTGTACCTTTTACAGCATCCATAGTGGCGTATTTATCTTTGTCCGCTTCGCGCACAACAATCGCTTGCTCCGCCTTGTAATAAATGTCTGAAAGATCAACAGCTTTTTTGCGTTCTTCCGTCGGGCTCAGCCCAGAAATTACAATATCTACTCTTCCACTGGACAATTCGTTTAATAGTGAATCGAATGGCAAGTCCTTAATCACAAGCTCTGCACCCATATCGGCAGCAATTTCCTTAGCAATATCGATATCGAAGCCCACGATAGTATCTTTACCGTCTACTACCTTATGGAATTCGTAAGGAGGAAAATCTGCACTTGTGCCCATAGTAAGCTTCTTAGTAGCCCCACCGTTAATTGCATCTCCACTTGCAGCGGTATCACTATCATTTTTATTTTGACCGCAGCCTGACAACAGGCCTACTGCTAATAGCATACCTAAACTAAGTTTACCCCATTTGTTCATTTCTATATCTCCCCTATTCTTATGAAAAAAAAATCTTAGTAGTCCCTTTGACCGACTTATTATAAATCAGAACGCATGAATATGCAAAGGCATAATTGTGACAATAACTTCCTTTTATTGGGTTTCACAGCAAAGAGCTCATCTTCTTAGACCTATCATTCCAAATTTATTCAATTTTTATATAATTTTATACATTTTTACTATTCCCTCTCTTAACCAAATCATGCGGCAAATTGCCCTTAATAATTTCCATCAAAAAAAGGAGTACACTAAAGTATGAATCATACTTCAGCGCACTCCCTTATTAACCTATTACAGAATCTGATGAATCTTTATTCCGTAATTTCATTGTAAATATCAATGTACTGCTGAGCCGATACATTCCAGCTATAATCGCCAGCGAAGGCATTTTTCGTAATCTTTTTCCAGTGTTCTGGCTGCTTGTATAACGAGATCGCCCGGCGAAGTGTAAACATCATATCGTGGGCGTTATAGTTGCTGAACGTAAAGCCGTTCCCTTCACCGGATTCTTCATTATAAGGTTGAACCGTGTCATTCAGGCCACCGGTTGCCCGCACAACGGGTATGCTGCCATAGCGCAAAGCGAGAAGCTGACTGATGCCACAAGGTTCAAACTTGGAAGGCATAAGAAAGATATCACTTGCGGCATATATTTTACGTGAGAGAGCATCATTAAAGAGGATTTGCGAAGATAGCTTTGTCGGATAACGCCAAGCCGCTTCCCTGAACCATCGCTCATAGGACTCATCCCCCGTTCCAAGCAGTACAAATTGAATGTCATCATTATATAGCAGTTCATCCAATACACGAGTAAGCAAATCTAAGCCTTTGGAATCCACAAGACGGGTAACCATAGCTACCATCGGAATATTGGCATCCACAGGTAGTCCTAATTCCTCCTGCAAGGCTAATTTGTTCTCCGTTTTCTTAGATAGATTAGAACGGTAACGGGTAACAAGACTTGTATCTGTTGCAGGATTATAGCTTTTTGTATCAATTCCATTCACAATACCGCTCAAAACATCCGCTCTCGCATTTAACAGACCATCCAATCCGTAACCATAATAAGGTGTCCGAATTTCTTCCGAGTAGGTTGGACTTACTGTGGTGACACGGTCGCTGTATACAATGCCTCCTTTTAAGAAATTCACATTTCCGTAATACTCAACCCCTAGAAAATAACTACTGTCGAGACCCAATAACTCCCCAAGTACTTCATAAGGAAACACGCCCTGATACAACAGGTTATGTATAGTAAATACACTTCGCATCTCTTTGTAAAATGGATCATGTCGATAATGCCCCTGTAGCAGCATGGGGATTACAGCCGCATGCCAATCATGGCAATGCAAGACGTCCGGCTGAAAATCAATCGCTGGCAGACACTCCAGCACCGCACGATTATAGAACGCGAAGCGCTCTCCATCGTCCATATATCCGTAGATTCCGTCCCGTCCAAAATAATATTCATTGTCGATAAAGTAAACGGGGATACCGTCATAAACCATATGCTCGATCCCGCAGTATTGATTACGCCAACCGATTGGCACATACACTTCTGTTAAAGGCTCCATTTTTGAAGTGAACTTTTCTGGAATCCCACGATATTTAGGCAAAATCACTCGTACATCCACCCCGGCACCCTTCAGCGCTTTAGGTAATGCCCCAATGACATCGGCCAGACCACCCGTTTTGATAAATGGATGAGCTTCAGCTGCGGCAAATAAAACTTTCATGATTATTTCCCCCTTTAAAGTGTACGGATTCTCTATTCGTTCTTTTCTATGACTCATTTGCCTCTTTACTCTTACCCACTCGTGACGATTTCTTAAACACCAGGAAGCTAAGAGGCGGTAATGTTAGCTCTATACTGTTCACCTGATTATGCCATTCTAACTTTTTGCTCTTCTGAGGCAAGTTGTGTATACCCGACCCTCCGAACGCTACATCTTCTGAGCTAAAGAGCTCTTCATAAATTCCTGGGCGTGGAACGCCTATACGATACTGTTGACGTTGGACAGGTTGAAAATTGATGATAAACAGCAACGTATCTCCTGGCTTCTTGCCTTTACGCAGATATGAAATCACGCTTTGTTCATTGTCATCTGCATCAATCCATTGATAACCCTCTTGGGAATGATCAAGCTCCCACAGGGCTTTCTCCGAGCGATACAGTTTATTAAGTGCAGCAGTGTAAGCTAGCATGTTACGATGGCTGTCATAGTCCAGCAGTAGCCAATCCAGCTGCTCCTGATCCTTCCATTCGATAAATTGACCAAATTCTCCTCCCATGAACAGGAGTTTCTTTCCGGGATGGGAAATTTGATAACCGAGCAGTTGCCTAAGTCCTGCGAACTTTTGCTCATAAGAACCTGGCATTTTGTCAAGTAACGACTTCTTGCCATGTACAACCTCATCATGTGATAACGGTAATGCATAATTTTCGGCATAAGCATAACATATTGGAAATGTTAATAAATTATGATGATGAGGGCGACCCCAGAAATCATGTTCTATGTAGCCCAAAGTATCATTCATCCATCCCATATTCCATTTATAGTTGAAACCGAGACCCCCTTCATGAGCTGGCGCTGTAACTCCAGGCCACGCACTGGATTCTTCTGCCATCATCAATGCCTTAGGATAGTACTGAAATATCGCTTTATTCAGGTTCTGAATAAATTTAATGGCCTCTAAATTCTCCAGACCCCCATTCACGTTACGCCGGTATTGATGAGCCTGTTTTTCAAAATCGAGACGAAGCATGCTGGTAACCGCATCTACCCGCATCCCGTCAATATGATAATACTCAAACCAAAAGAGCGCATTAGAAATGAGGAACGATGAAATCTCTGGCTTGCTGAAGTCAAACGAAAGAGTCCCCCAGCCTGGTTTCTCCGCCAACATTGGATCTGCATATTCATAAAGTGGCGAGCCATCAAACATTCTTAAACCATGTGCATCCTTTGCAAAATGGGCCGGAACCCAATCCAGAATGACACCAATGCCTGCTTGGTGCAAGTGATCGATTAAATACATTAGCTCATGGGGTTCACCATACCGACTCGTAGCTGCGAAATACCCCGTTCCTTGATAGCCCCAAGATAAATCGTATGGATGCTCAGCAAGTGGCATAAACTCTACATGGGTATAGCCCATTTCCACCAAATAAGGAATTAATATTTCACTCATTTCCTGGTAGCTATAAAATTCCCCATCTTCTTTTTGACGCCAAGTTCCAAAATGCATCTCATAAATGTTCAGCGGTTGATGATACGGAGCTTTGCTCTTTCTCCGCCATGCAGCATCTCCCCAACGGTAACCACTGAGATCCGTAACAACGGATGCAGTTGCCGGTCGAACCTCAGCTTTGAAGGCAAATGGATCCGCTTTGAGAAAGCTGGAGCCATCACTGGCAACAATTCTGTATTTGTAAAAAGTTCCCGGCTTTATTCCCGGAAAAAAGCGACTCCAAAATCCTGAATCGGGTATCTTATATAACGAGTCCATGTCCTGCGTTCCATCCCAGCCATTATGATCACCAGCTAGTCCTACATATGTCGCATGAGGAGCCCACACGGTAAAGCGCACGCCCGTAACGCCTTCTTCAGCGGCAGTGTGCGCACCCAGCATAGAATAGCTGCGAAAATTGGTGCCCTCATGGAACAAATAAATATCAGCAGCTGACGGAAGGATATCGATTGTTGCGATTTCAGCCAATTCTACACCACCTTTTTGAATGCTTGTACCTATTAGATTACCCGAATATTACCATTTTGAAAATGATTTGATGTGAAAACAAAAGATTTTCTGATAAAGAAATATTAATTGTAATTTTTCTTTTTACACAGCAATATACTTCACCTATGTCGTTTCAAGTGCTTGTCGTGCGTTTATATAACAAGCATTGACAAAATAATGGGAGGGATAACAAATGAATAACAAAAAAGATTGTATCGCCATGCTCTTGGCAGGAGGGGAAGGCCGCAGATTGGCTCCCTTGACTTCCAGTATGGCTAAGCCTGCAGTCCCTTTCGGTGGACAGTATAAAATTATTGATTTCCCACTAAGTAATTGTGTAAATTCTAAAATCGATACAGTAGGTGTTCTTACGCAATATGAAGCTGAATCCTTGCACGATCACATCGGTGAAGGTGAACCTTGGGGCTTACATAGTCAAAAGGATAAAGGTGTCACCTTGCTTCCTTCCGGTGTTGAAGGCAGAGACAGCTATACAGGAACAGCTGATGCGATTTATAAGAATATTGAGTATATCGATAGTTGTAATCCAGAGCATGTACTTATTCTGTCCGGTGATCATATTTACCATATGGATTACCGCAAAATGCTGGATTATCATGTTGGCAAGGCTGCTAAAGCCACGATCTCCGTCATGGAGGTGCCATGGGATGAAGCTAGCCGTTTTGGAGTGATGAACGTAAATGAGGAACTGAAAATCTCTGAATTTGCGGAAAAACCAAAAGTACCTAAAAGTAATTTAGCTTCTATGGGTATATATCTGTTTGAGTGGGCTTATCTGAAGGAGCACTTGTTGCGGGATGCAGCTAATCCGAATTCCAGTCATGACTTTGGTAAAGACGTTATACCAACAATGCTTGATCAGAATGATGATTTATTCGCTTACCGCTTCAAAGGATATTGGAGAGATGTTGGTACTGTGGGTAGTCTCTGGGAAGCACATATGGATCTTCTGCAAAAAAACAATGGCATGAAGCTCGACAAAGCTCATTGGCCGATGTATAGCCGGATTCGCCGGACTAAGCTTGCTGTTCATAAACCACGTGTTCAGATGCCATCAACGGACTCTCTCGTGAATGAATTCTGCACACAAGAAGGCAGCCTGCAACGTTCTGTAATCTTCAATGGTGTGGAAATTGGAAAAATGAGCCAAATTAAACAAAGCGTTATTATGCCTGGCGTTCGCATTGGACGTGGAGTACAGATTGAAAATGCCATTATTGGTGAAGGCGCCATTATTAAGGATGGTGCTGTCGTCAAGGGAAGTATTAATAATATTGTAGTTGTTGGGCCCTATGAGACCGTAGCTCCTAAGCCAGCGGTTCGAAATCAACCCTCCCGTCTGTTTCAGGATGTTTATGAGAAGACAGGACGTCTACGGGAAGTTCTCCCTTCATAAAACCATTATATATATAAATTCTTTATCAAGCAAAAACGCCTTCGGCGTCCCAAATGGACGGTAAGCGTTTATGCGAGAAATATAAGGATAATGTATAGTGTGAAACTTATATATTATTATATTTATAAAAAGGGGCTGTTGTCCTGGTCGATCATGACCAGAGCAACAGCCCCTTCGGTTGTTAGAAGTTAATTTTTATGATTCTTGGAGTGCTAACCATTCTCGATCTAAAATGCTCATTTCCACACCATCTACATATTGCTCTCCAAACAGCGCCGATTCACGCACTACACCCTCCCGCTTAAAGCCCAGTGCCTCATAGGTTTTCAGGGCAACGGTGTTGAAAGCGTAAGCCCCCAGGGAAAGACGATGCATACCCAAGCCCTCAAATCCGATTCGGAGCATTTCATTCATCATCCTTGTTCCAAAGCCTCTTCCCTGATAATCAGTATCTACTACTACTCTGCCAATACTTGCAGATCGATTGGACCGGTCTATGCCTGAAAAGCTGATGTGTCCCACGACCTGCTGAGTAGCTTCGTGCACCGCACAGAAGATAAGGCGATCAGAATTCGCTGGATGATTAGCTCCATCTAAATACTTAGTAAGCTGGTCATCGTCAAGTGGAAAAGTTAGCGAAGGTCCAGCCCATTGCTTCAGATACTCAGGTGAAACACTCCATCGTTTCAAGTGCTCAAAGTCCGATTCAGAAATAAATCTAAGAATCAGACGATCGGCATCAGGTTGTTCCTCAAAATGCTCATACAGGTTCACTAAACGACCATTTCCCATATCGTTAGTACCCATGTAATGAAAACCCATGCTCTGATAATAACGATTAAGTTTAATGTTATGTGCGACGGTATCAAATCTGAGTCCTCTGTATCCAAGCTCCTTGGCTCGCACCACAGCATATTTAAGCATATGCTGACCAAGTCCCTGACTGCGGTGTGATCCCGCTACAGCTAATCTATGCAAATATGCATAAGACTCATCGTTTTTGCTTCCCCAGTATTGAGGATCACTGAATTGTAACGTGAACATTCCAACTACTAATTCACCGTCAATCGCAAGATATACATGCCTATCGGCGAAATAACCTGTAATATCCTCCTCGTTAAATTGGCCGGGGGTCCATTGCTTTATCCCATTTCGCTCCATCCAATTTGCTGCTTCCTGCAGCAGCCTCAAGATATCACCTGTCCGATCAGGCTCTCCACGAACGATCCGAATCGAATTCCCCCATACTTCCATTTCCATACCTCCTAGACATCTGATTCAGGTAAGGTAGCTGTAATTTGTGCTACATGATCTGAATTGACTTCAGGCAGCTTCTCAGTAAGAGGCAAGATTACGGTAACTTCAGTTCCACTACCTAGCTCACTTTCCATTTCGAGCTTCCCGTGGTGAAGTTCCACGATTTGTTGTGAGATGGCTAGACCTAAGCCCGTTCCTCCGTTCAACGCATCCACTTGAAAGAAACGGTCTTTAACCCTGGAGATATGTGCTTCACTAATCCCAATGCCGCTATCACGAACTATGATAGCAGTCTCTGTATTGGAAAGTCTCTTCGCAGACAATTCTATACTGGAGTCCTCATGGGAAAACTTCACAGCATTGTCTACCAGATTTAAGAATACTTGTTTTAGACGGTTGGCATCCCCTTTAACAAAGATCCCTTCCTCACATTCAAGAAGCAAGTGAATCCGTTTCTTCTCTGCCTTGGCCCATATATTTAGTATGGTCTCCTGAAGTAACACTTTCACATCAACAATCCCAATGGACAGCTTCATCTGGTTCTGCTGCAGCTTTGAAAAGTCTAAAATCTCCTCTACCAGACCAATCAAGCGTTCGCTTTCTTTGGAAATGATGCTGACTCCAAGCTTCGTCTCCTCCGGATCATAGCCACCAGAGACCAAGGTTTCACTCCAACCCTTAATACTAGTAAGGGGCGTCCGAAGCTCATGTGAAATGGACGAGATGAAATCATCTTTAATCTGATTGCTGCGCACAATTTCCTGAGCCATATAATTCAGCGTGGAAGCCAAGTCACCAATCTCAAATTTGTAATTCCCCTTAATCCGCACATTAAATCTACCCTTAGCCATCTGGGCTGAAACCGCCGTAATGTTATTGAGCGGCTTTACAATTGAATTGGCAAGCCCGATGCTGAACACGATAACAACAGCCATAACAGCCGCACCTATACCAATGGACAGTAATGTAAGATTAAGCAAGTCGTTGTTAATACCTTCGAGTGAAGTAAGATATCTTAGAATATACGTATCACGTCCGTGAATTTGCACCGTTTTAGACACAGCCATAACACTCTCGTTAGTACCGCTCTGGCGCCCTACCCAGCGCCCAATACTCCCGCCCACTGCTTCAGGGACATCACTAGTTGTAATCGTACGGTCTGGCTGAAAACCAGTCGAACTGGTGATCATATCCCCAGTCAAGGTTAATACTTCTAGCTCAGTATTGTTCAACTCAAATCTTTCCAGCAGCTTTTGCAGCTGGGTCGAGTTGTTATCGCCCTCTAGCTCGTATTTATGAAAAAACGACTCTGCAGTGGTAATATGATTTTTCATCTTGCTATATACACTGTCATAATAATACGTTCTGATGGCAAGCAGGAAGATAACTTCTACTAGGAGAAGCGCCAAAAAAACTACAAGAATGTAGTGTAGAACAATTTGTCTGCGCATCCCCTTCTTAATCATTGTACTTGGCCTTTCCATCTATATCCGTGTCCCCATACCGTTTGCAAAAATTCTGGCTCTGACGGATTATTCTCTATCTTTTGACGCAGACGACGAATATTCACATCCACAATCTTTGGATCTCCCATATACTCCTTGCCCCACACATGATCCAGCAGAAGATCGCGGCTGAGCGGCGTATTTTCTTTTTCGAGAAAGAATTGGATCAATGAAAACTCCGTGGGTGTCAGTTCAATCGCTTCATTATCACGTTTAAAATGTTTGGAAATAAGATCCAAGGTAAATGGTCCTGAAACGAAAGAAACTTTCGCTGACTGTTCACGATGAACGTTTACTCGGCGCAGCAATGATTGAATTCGAGCAATCAGTTCTGTCGGGCTGAATGGCTTGCTAACATGGTCATCTGCTCCTACAGATAATGCATATACCTTATCTTGCTCTTGAACCTTGGCTGTCAGAAAAATAATCCCCAAACGTTCATTGGTTTCTCTTACCCGCCTACATACTTCAAATCCATCAATACCCGGAACCATTACATCCAATAGAGCAATATCAATATCAGGGATCGTGGTTAACTTGTGAAGGGCTTCATGCCCGTCCGCAGCCTCTATCACTTCAAACCCATTACGCTTCAAGTTAATGACAATAAAACTACGAATGGACTCCTCATCTTCCAGTATCAGTACTTTACTCATCTATTCCCTTCCTTTCTATAGGAGAAGCAATTTTATTACTTCCTTCTTTTCTTGTACTTTGTTCTAACTTACCGCGGTAGGCGATGACCTTGTCTGCATCACGTGCAAGCAGATCCCAACCGTCATTCTTTACGCGATCCCATTCTGAAGGAGAGAAGAAGGAAACCTCAGCAACCGTCTCACCGGTATCTGACATGATGAACTTAAGGTTCTCATCCAGAACCGATTTCGTATCCACTGTCACCTTCCCATGCCATTCCGGTGAAAAATTAATATTGAATCGATCCGATGGATCATGATATAGCTGGGTTGCAAAGGTCAGACCTTCCTTTCCATCCCATTTATAATAAGTGGTAAAGTATGGAGTTTCAGCTGGATCGAAATACTCCCATCCTTTAGGTGCCTCAAGCAATCCAATTTCAATAATGCCATCATGATCAATATCTTCGCTTGCAATCCGACGATCTTTAAAAGTTCGCGCATCGCCTGGTAATACGACGCGCAGCTTGTTATTCTCCATAACGACAATTGAGGTATACGCAGATTGGGAATCCACCGCAGCATCCAATACGATTCCTTCTTTATCCTCTGAGATTTTTCCTGCAACAATATTGTAATAATTATTAAAATAAGGGTCGATATTCTCAAGCTTATCGAGCACCTTAAAGCCATCATTGTATTGATAGACCGAAATGGTTGCAAATTCATTTCTTTTAAAGTAAACAACGGTGATGTCTTCAATTCCATCCCCATTAATATCCTCAATCATATATTTTGTATAAGGATGTGAAAGTACTTCTTCTAATGATCCGCTGGAATAGCTATAAACGACAAGACCTTTTTCTTCACCTTGTGAATAGCCGGTAACAATCTCAAGCTTCCCATCACCCGTCATATCCTTCAAATCAACCGACTCCAGTACAGATCCGTCGCCATCGAATACAAGTTTTTTGACCCAAGTGTCGCCCTGTTTCTCCAGTATCATCCCGTGAATTATTACGGCTTCTCCAGGCGTCTTATAGAACACTAGCGTCTCCATAACTCCATCCTTATTGAGATCCTCAGTAAAGATGGTACTATCATCGTCATTGGTCGGACGAATCAACGTGGAACCTGCTGGCTTAAGTGAATTAATAGCAGCCATAAGCGTTGCTTTGTCAGCAGACAATTGTGGGGATTTCATCTTAGAAACAGGATCACTGATGAAAGTACAACCCGACAGTACGGATAACGTCAGCGTTGCGGCTACAAAGCACCTAAGACTTCTCATATTCAACTTCATCACTCTTTTCCTTATCCGTGTCCTATATTTAAAGATTTGCACGCTCTTGGAACGTTAATCTGCGCCCCTTTATATCATGCTTAATTCTGCCATCTTCTAGTACCCATAGACGTGTAGCAAAACGTTCCGCTAATTCAATCGGTAACACCGTTACAACCGTAAGCCCGGTTTCTTTACAGAGCTTCCGCAATGTTTCCAAGACACTCTCCGCAGATTTAGGATCTAATCCCGTAACCGGTTCATCCGCTAAAATCACTTTGGCACCGTGAGTCAACGCTCTAGCAATCGCTACACGCTGCCTTTCTCCGCCGCTGAGTTGACTTGTCTTCATCTTCGCCTTATCCAGGAGTCCAAGGGCATCCAATTCATCCATTGCACCCATATAATCATCTGAACGCACCATCCCAGTGACCATTCGCCATAACGGCGTTTGCGCTGACTGGCCGATCAGTACATTTTTCAACGCAGTACGGTTAGGATTGAGCTCTGCATTCTGCTCCAGGTATGCCCATTCGCGGCGGATTTTTCTTTTACCTGTAAAGGCACTCGCCATTATATCTGTACCGTCCACTCTAAAATTCCCTCTATCCCACTTCTCACGCAGCGCTAAACAGCGCAGTAAAGTGGTCTTACCGCTACCGCTAGCTCCAAGTATTGCTACGAACTCACCCGGTTCTAATTGAAACCCTATATCCTGTAGAACTGGGTTCTTATCTTCCCCAACTGCCTTTGCTAAGTGTTCAACTGTGATCATAGTTCAGCCTCTCCCTGTCTTTATCTATAATCTATAGTGTACTCTGAAAGCCAGATGAATTTCCATGCGAGCACTCGTTCTTATCTTACCTCAAATTTTTTGCCGTGGCGAGAAAAATAACCCCAACAATCCGAAGGCGATATATAAAGCGCCCATTAAGCCGAAAATCCCCCCGCCCCAGCCGACTTGCATGAGCAAACCGCCGATACCTGGACCTATAATACTGCCTATACTAAAATGAAAAGAAGCAACCACATTTGCAGCAGGCAGTAAATGTCGTGGTAAAATATCCGCAGCCAGACTAAGCCCTAACGAGAAAAAGGAACCTACAAGTCCACCTGCAATCATCAACAGCACCATCGTCACTTTGAAATGGTCACCTGCTAATGGCAATAATGCGAAGGCAATTCCGCCTCCAATCCCAGTAAGAATCAACACCTTCTTCCGACCAAATCGGTCACTCCACAGTCCTAACGGGAATTGTAACAACAGTCCCCCTATGCCCGCAAAAGGCAATAAGGCTGCAATTTGATCCGTGCTGTATCCGATCCGGAGGCCATACACTGGAAAATTACTGTTTAAGCTTGCTTCCATGAAACCGTAAAGGAGTGCAGGAATTAAAGCGAACCATGCTAAACTGTAACAACGTCCAAACCGGCGTACCTGACTTTCTCCACTATCAACTTTATCTGGTCGTGAATCTGGAAGCATTGTAATGGCAAGTATTAGGACCAGCAAAAAAAGAAAAGCTAGAACAATAAAAGGTGTTGCCTGACCAAAGCGCAGCAGACTGATTCCAAGTGGCCCCAAACTAAACCCCAGACCATAGGACATCCCATACAGGGAAAGATTTCGTCCGCGATGCTCGGCAGGCGTCATTAGCAGCACCCACAGCTGGGCGGCATAATTGATAGCTGCATCACCAACACCAACAAGTAGACGTAACACAAACCATATTTTGATTCCAGGAAAAAAGGGGAATAAGAGCAAGCTTACTAAGACTAAGCTTATCCCGCCAGCAATCAGTTTTTTGAATCCAATCGCTCCGAGAACTCTTTCAGCAATCAAGGTCATTCCGAATGATCCTATGTATAAAGCAGCTGCATTTAGTCCATTAAGCGAAGAGGAAACTCCTTTCTGCTCCAATAGAATGGATAATACGGGAAGCAGCATTCCTTGGCTGAGTCCAGCCGCTATAGTAGCGGTAATAAGAATCATGAAATTCATTTTGCTGTTACTTCGAATAGATAATCTTGGCCTGTCTGACACAGATGATATCCCCCTATGATTAATAACGCTAATTTGTTCTAACGCCAATTGGCAAACACCGAACATTATAGTGGACAACCCTCTTCAAAACAAGAGATAATATGAAGATGTTACGGATTTCCTGGGGGTGCATGAGACATGGAGTACGAATTAAAGATCGACGTATCGCCGGTTTATGAACTGCTGGACAGTTTTATGTTATATGTAACTAGAAAATGGATCTCCAATTTGGACATTGGTCCCCACTGGATAAGTGATGTGGAAGATCGCATTTCTTCTCATAAGGTAACAGCTTTAATGCAGGCCGCCGAATGGCCTTTTACGGATTATGATGTGCTATATGCCTGGGTATACATTCGAGGACCCGCAACGTCAGTTCAGCATTTCTTAGATGATCTGGATTCAGCCTCCATAGAAGAATGTTATCAGCAGATCGCTCCGCTCATTCAAGAGTTTACGATTGAAGATGCTTTTCGGATCCGGAGCAGCTATAGTCCACTCTTGCGTCTCTGGTACGAGCAATACTTCCGCCATGTGGAGCACAAAATATTACCGCTATTAATTGAAGATGCTTCTGAGAAAAAAATGCTTGAAAGCAAAATGGACCCCATTTCTCTAATTGAATACGCATCTGGCGGTGTAGTTTTCGAGGAGATCACGGATCTTAAAACAATTGTATTACTACCAACTGTTCATAATCGTCCGATTAACACCTACTGCTTCTACAAAACCATGGTAATCGTACAGTATCCTGTAGATGTACCTTTAGAAGACGAAAATGAACCACCCATGGTGCTTTTGCGCATGACCAAGGCACTTTCCGACCCCACCAGACTTCGATTGCTACGCTATGTCGCGCATGAACCCAAGTCGTTGTGGGAGATGCAATCTGATCTTAATCAATCCAGAGAAATGCTGATGCATCACCTTATGATTCTACGAGTAGCCGGCCTCCTCCGCATCCATCTTAGGGGTGAACAAGATGAACGTTTCAGTATTCGCCCTGACGGCGCATCAGAGCTTCAAATGTTTCTAGAGTCTTATATTTACCTATAGAACACGATACAGATACAGATCCAAGGAGTGAGAGATATGAAATACACGACACAACAGGTGATTTTTGATCTAGATGATACACTGGTCCACTGCAACAAATATTTCGATCTGATTTTAGGGCAATATTTTGAGCTGATGACCGATTGGTTTAATGAATTTGGCCCAAGCACCAGTGAATTACGTAACAAACAAATAGAAATTGACGTGCACACGGTCAACACAAGTGGTCTGGCCAGCGATAATTTCCCTAAATCCCTAATCGCTACCTACCGCTATTTCTGTGCCAAATATAATCGTCCGACGGACCGTTTTCAAGAGCAACAGTTACACAAGCTTGGATTAAGCGTCTATGATCAAGAAATCGAAGCTTACCCTGGTATGGTTGAAACGCTGGATACTCTGAAGCAGGATGGTCACCATTTATTCCTGTATACAGGTGGAGACGATACGATCCAACAACGTAAAATTGAACAAATGAAGCTGGATGCTTACTTTGATGACCGGATCTATATTCGTCAACATAAAAATGTTGAGGCGCTTGAGAATATTTTGACTACACAAGGCTTTGACCGTAAACGTACTTGGATGATTGGTAACTCGCTACGCACAGATGTACTTCCGGCAGTAACCGCAGGCATTAACAGTATCTATCTGAAACAGCAGAATGAATGGAGTTACAATCTTATAGAACTAGAGCAAGAGATGCAGCAAGCTGTGAAGACGATTTCCTCCATCCATGAGGTTCCTCCTGTTATTCGTACTGCTACTCTGCAGAAACTCTAGGTGTAACGTAACCTCAGACATTGTTACAAATGACATATCTTCTCTTCCTTTGGGATGATTATACTATTTTTGTACCATTCCCATAGGAGGTAGGAGATGAGATATGAATAAGAAAGTGAAGTCCAACCATTCTCGAACTAACAAAACAATGCTTCCCATGCTCTTAGGCGTAATTGTTGTAATCCTTATTGCTGTTATTGTCTTCATTCTAAATGACAAGACGGACAGTACAGAGGGACTACCTAATTATACCGATGTGAAGGGGAGCATTGTTGTTGATGGGCTGAAATATGAAAAGCAACCTCATCTTGGAAGCCCTGATGCCAAAATCAAAGTCATCGAATTCGCAGATTTCAAATGTCCTGCCTGCAAAAATTGGACGGAGAAATATCTGGATACATTTGTTAAGGACTACGTGGATACCGGTAAAGTTGAGCTCTTCTTCATGAACTTTGCCTTTTTGGATCGAGATTCCTATCTTGCTGCAAGTGCAGGCGAAGCCATTTATAAGCAAAGCAACGAGAAGTTCTGGGAATATCTTCATAAGCTCTACGCCAATCAAGGTGATGAGAGCAAAATATGGGCCACACAGAAGTTCATTCTAAATTTCGTCAAAAATAACATCGAAGGTATTGATTACACACAATTCGAGACCGATCTCAAGAATCACACCTACATGTTCGACGTCAAAGAAGATTTCAAGATCGCGGGATCATACGGCGTCAACGGAACACCTAAATTCATGGTAAACGGTGCCTTGCTTCCTGACTCCTCCTATGAAGGGTTAACTGCAGCGATTGAAGCGCAGCTGGCTAAATCCGCTGAATAATTATAAAGCGTTATTAAAAAGGTGTCTCTGCCATGTATCCATCATGGCTAGAGACACCTTTTTACCGTACACACATTCGTTCCGATCGGCTATGATTCTATTGCTAATTGGCCCGTATCCATATTTTGAAGCACTAGCTTGCCTTCCAGAGGTGTACCGTCTTCGCTGGTAAGCTTTAGCTTGCCTGTCCGACCTTTCTCAACCAACGCCTTCACTTGCGCATCCGTGAGTGTACGACCATGATTCTCTTTCCAGATCACGAATTTGCAGCCTTCCTTGTAATGAGAGCAGCCGTAGCCTTTTTTACCCATAAAAATCATTCCACCACAGCCGGGACGCGGACAGCTTCCGATGACCTTAGGACCTGAATTGGCGGATTCCTCTTCACTACTTACCTTACGCTTTCGCGGTGCTGCAGGTTTGTCGGTGGTTTTACGAGATGTATTTCCAGCACTTCGCCCTTTAGCACTTGTATTGACAGAAGGCGTCTCCCCTTCAAATGAGGTTTTGGACGCCCGAGATTGTACTCGTACTTTATCTACGATCATGCAGGCGAATCTTTTTACATTCTCCATAAACTGCCCGTCCGAAGCCATTCCTCTCGATATTTCGTTCAAACGACGTTCCCATTGTCCGGTCATTTCCGGTGAAGTCAACAGCTCAATACCCGCTCCACGAATCAGCTCAATGGCTGTTCGTCCTTTTTGTGTAATGGCAATTTTTTTGCCCTGCATTTCGATGTATCCGACATTCTTCAGCCGTTCTATCGTTGCTGCGCGAGTAGCCGGAGTTCCAAGCCCTGAATCCTTCATAGCATCGCGAAGCTCTTCGTCCTCAATCTGCTTTCCGGCACTTTCCATCGCTCGAAGCAGCGTACCCTCTGTGTAATGCTTGGGTGGCTGGGTATCTTTCTCTTTAACAATAGCTTCACTACAAACCACTTCTTCAGCCGGAGCAATAGAAAATGGTTCATTCACTTCGATCTCTTCGTCCTCTTCCTCATCCTTGTTCTTACCCTTGGAAGACTTCGCTTTATCCTTCTTCTGGTCCGCGTAAATGACCTTCCAGCCGAGGCTTAATAATTCCTTAACTGTAGTTTTGAACTTTTCCTTTTCTACCTCGGTCATCACCGTATGCACTTTATACTCCGCTGCCGGATAAAACTGAGACAAAAAGCGCCGAACAATCAGATCATACAGTTTTCCCTCATCTGCACTAAGTCCTGATGCTTTACGATATGTAGGTAAAATCGCGTGGTGATCCTCAACCTTCGAGGGGTTGCAGATGAATTTATTCCCTTTATGAACCAGATTACGGTTCGCACCCTTCACCCATTCATCATAAGCCGTCCCTTGCAGCGCAGATAACGTCTTATGCATCTCAGGAATATTCTGTTCGGTAACATAGTTGGAGTTCGTCCGCGGGTAAGAGATCACCTTATGCTTTTCATATAACGCTTGAGCGATATCGAGCGTCTTTTTCGCGGAAAAAGCGTACTTTCCATTCGCCTCCCGCTGCAGCAGCGTTAAATCGTACAGCTTATTGGGATACTCTTTCGTTTCCTTAACCTCGTAAGACTCAATCCGGCCCGGTTTTCCTTTGACCTTAGCAGCCAGCGCCTCCGCCTTATCCCCGTCGGTCAGCCGATCTCCCTGCCACATGCCTTTATAGGTCATTTCATTCTGATTAAAATGTCCTTCCACCTCAAAAAACTTAAGGGAAGAGAACGCCTCAATGGTCTTCTGACGGTCGTAAATCAACGCGAGCACGGGAGTTTGAACTCTGCCCACGGACAGCAGCACATTATGTTTTGTAGTAAAGGCACGTGATCCATTCATTCCTATGAGCCAATCGGCTTCACTGCGTGCCTTTGCAGCTTTGGTTAAATTCTCGTACTCCGATCCATCCTTCAGCTCCTGAAATCCTTTGCGAATGGTTTCTGGCGTCAAATCTGAGATCCATAGCCGCTTCACAGGATGCTCCAGCTTCAAATGCCGTTGAATGAGTGAAAAGATATGCTGCCCTTCTCGCCCGGCATCGCATGAATTCACTAGAAGATCACTACGTTTCGCAAGATCTCCAATGACCTTGAGCTGGTCGATTGTCCGCGCATTAGGAACCAGTTTGAACTGGTCTGGAATAATGGGCAGATCATTAATGTTCCACTTTTTGTATTTAACATCATAAGCATCCGGCTCGGCCAAACCGATTAAATGCCCTATAGCCCATGTAATAATGTACTGCTCCCCTTCAAGATAGGAACGGTAATTTTTGGCCTTTGGTTCTATTGCGGCGGCGATATTCCGCCCCATATCCGGTTTCTCCGCAATAATGAGTGTCTTCAAAAACAATCGCTCCTTACCTTTTCGTTCTTAAGTCCAAAATGCGTCCAGTATTCTATTATAACATTAACCTCGGATTTTTTTAATGGATTGGTTAGTAGGCATTGGAAAAATTCAGACTTCCCTTAGTCTTTTCTATGAATTAGAATAGTTTGGTAAACGAGTTTTATATATCGGAGGAATCAAAACGTGTCTGAAAACAACAAATTTACAGAACCTTATACGGACAGAGACGGTCACTATCTGAAAGCAGAATGTGAGCGCTGCTTCGGTTTGTGCTGTTCCGCACTACCTTTTTCAGCTTCAGTGGATTTTGCTATGGATAAAGCAGCTGGCCAGCCGTGCCAAAACCTACAATCGGACTTTCGCTGTGGTGTACATACAGATTTAAGAGCGCTTGGATTTCGTGGTTGTACTGTATATGACTGTTTTGGGGCTGGGCAAAAGCTCTCTCAGGTCACTTATACTGGTGAGGACTGGCGGAAGAATCCAAAAACTGCGAAGCAAATGTTCGAGGTATTTCCGGCCATGTGGCATTTACACGAATTGCTATGGTACTTAAATGAATCATTGAACTTAGATATAACCCATTCAATACATGTTGAGCTGCAAACAGCACTCGATGAGACGGAACAACTAACTTCACTTAACCCTGATTCTCTACAGAAGGTGAATGTTGACGCTCATCGAGCAAAAATTAATCTGTTGCTGCTGCAAGTCAGTGAACTTGTCCGTACTGAGGCTCGTCGTAAACTAAAAAAAGCATCGAGAACTTTCAGCCGTGGCGCTGACCTTGTCGGCGCAAATCTTAAAAATGCAGATCTCAGGGGCGCCAACCTGAGGGGAGCCTATTTGATTGCCGCTGACCTTAAAGGCGCGGATCTTAGAGATGCAGATCTTATTGGTGCAGATTTCCGTGACACTGACCTTAGGGGCGCAGATCTATCAGAGAGTATTTTTCTAACTCAGGGGCAGATTAATGCGGCGAAAGGCGATGATCTCACTAAATTACCGCCAGCACTCACCCGCCCTGAACATTGGCTTTCGATATGAGTTGTAGAAATTATACCTGCTGCGAAAAGAATTCTTGGATACGAGAAAGGGCTTCGATCATTTCTAAGACCTCTTTACCCGCAGAGGCTCTTTCTAGATACTCCACCCTACCTTGTGCAGCTTCTTTACCGACTACTAGCGTTACGGGTATACCAATCAAGCTTGAATCCTTAAATTTAACGCCAGCACGTTCATCCCTATCATCCAGCAGCGTCTCAATACCGAGTTTAGTAAGCTGAAAATACAGCTCCTCTGCAACTGCCAGTTGCTCCAAGTCCTTTATGGATATCATCAAAATATGAACCTGATAAGGTGCTAATGCAACTGGCCACATTATTCCTTGATCATCATGATTCTGTTCTACTATCGCGGACAATAGCCGTGAGATCCCAATTCCATAACACCCCATGATCATAGGCTGACTCTTGCCAGAACGGTCTAAATAGGTAGCTCTAAGCTTCTCACTGTATCTGGTTCCTAGTTTAAATACATGCCCAACTTCTATTCCTTGTTGGAAATGCAGAACACCATTCTCGCAGTGTGGACAAGCTTCTCCTTCTGCTACATTACGAAAATCCCCCACATGTTCAAGCCCAAAATCTCTTCCAGGTACAACATTTCGGAAATGGTAATCTTTTTCTCCCGCCCCCGTCGTCCCTTGAATCATTTCTGTTACTACTGCATCAACGAGTACAGTTATTTGCAGTCCCACAGGCCCTACAAACCCACTCTCTACTCCCGTTAAGGATTTCACAGCATCATAGTCAGCAAGTGCAATCTCCGCCGCACCGATATATTTACTTACTTTTATCTCATTGACTTCATGATCTCCTCGAACCACTACAGCAAAGAATTGTCCGTTTCCTTCATAGATCAATGTTTTCATAATCTGCTCGGGCTGGATCTCCAGCTCCTGCTCTAATTGATTTATAGTGCGGATATCTGGGGTGTGGAATTTCTCTATTTCGGGTAATTCAAAGTTTAATGCTTTCTTTATAGGCTGTACGGCTTCTGCCTGCTCCAGATTGGCCGCATAATCGCAAGAGGAACATACTGCAATCGTATCCTCCCCGATATTAGCCAGTGCCATAAATTCATGGCTGCCCCCTTCTCCGCCAATCGCACCAGAATCTGCAAGAACTGCTCTAAACTTCAGTCCACAGCGAGTAAATAATCGGTGATATGCATCGAACATTTGGAGGTATGATTTATCGAGTCCTTCTGTGCTGATGTCAAAAGAGTACGCATCCTTCATCAAGAACTCTCTTCCTCTTAGCAATCCAGAACGTGGTCGCCGTTCATCTCGAAACTTAGTCTGAATTTGATAAACGGTAACAGGAAGCTTACGATAGGAGCTAATCTCATTCCGCACAAGTGAGGTTACTACTTCTTCATGCGTTGGACCGAGAATGAATTCCCGCTCATGGCGATCCTTAAAAGTCATCAATTCCTTCCCATAAACATCATAACGTTCTGATTCCTTCCAAAGTTCTGCAGGCTGCATGGATGGCATTAAAATCTCCTGGGTTCCGGAATGATCCATCTCTTCCCTTACAATCGCTTCTATCTTCCGCAGAACCCGCCGACCAAGTGGTAAATAGGTATACACTCCAGCAGCTAATTGGCGGATATATCCTGCACGCAGCAGTAACTGATGACTAATGGTCTCCGCCTCCGAAGGCACCTCACGCAGTGTTGTTAATAATAAATTGCTCTGTCGCATCTTAATACCCTCCCCATAAATTATCTCTTTAAATGCAAAAAGACACATTCGTCAGGGACGAATGTGTCGTGATACCACCCTTATTCAACTGCCAGCTCAACATACAATTCTTTTGAATATGGCAATTCTCAAATCGGATAACGGTCGATTCCGGCAGCGGGTAAGAAAATACTACCGCTACAGCTACCAAGGCAGGATACCATTCACACGTGTTCGAGGAACCTTTCACCCGGTGGGTTCCCTCTCTGTTCTAACGCTTTTTGAATCGTAGATCCTTGGTCAATGCTTTTATCATTTAAATATTGTATTAAATCCTAATTCCTAAACAAGAACAGTTGAACCCATCAAGTATTTATCCACTTCACGCGCAGCTTCGCGTCCTTCGTTGATGGCCCAAACGACCAAGCTTTGACCACGGCGCATATCGCCAGCAGCAAATACTTTATCTATGTTCGTATTGAATTTACCATAACGTGCTTTCACATTGGAACGACGATCTGTTTCAAGATCAAGCTGTTGAATAATATCTTGTTCAGGACCATCAAAACCAATGGCAATCAGAGCGAGTTGAGCAGGATATACAGCTTCAGTGCCTGGAACAGGTTGATAGATCTTACGACCTGTCTCATCCACGATCCGGCGGATCTGTACGGTGTGAAGCTCTTTCAAGTTGCCCTCTTCATCCCCAACAAATTTAGTAGTCATGATAGAAAATTCACGCGGATCATCTCCAAAAATGGCTTTAGCTTCTTCTTGCGCGTAATCCAGGCTGTATACATTCGGGAATTGAGGCCATGGATTAGCAATCGGATCACGCTGAAGAGGTGCTTTTTCATGTGTACCAAATTGAGTGATGCTGCTGCAGCCATGACGAAGTGCTGTAGCAACACAGTCAGAACCAGTATCACCGCCACCCAAGACGATCACGTCTTTACCTTCTGCAGATACATAGTTGCCATCTTCAAGATTGGAATTTAGATAGCTCTTAATTGTACCATTTAAATAATCCATGGCGTACATAACACCCTTAAGCTCACTGCCTTCAACGTTAAACCGACGTGCCTTTGTAGCCCCACCACACAGAACAACCGCATCATACTCATCCACTAGCTGTTGAGCAGGAATATCCTTACCAATCTCTGTATTCACCACAAAATTAATGCCCTCTGCAGCTAATAAATCTACACGACGTTGTACAACTCTCTTATCGAGTTTCATAGTGGGAATGCCATATGTCAGCAGTCCGCCAATGCGGTCACTGCGTTCAAATACAGTTACAGTATGTCCAGCCTTATTTAGTTGAGCTGCTGCTGCTAGTCCAGCAGGTCCAGAACCTACGATTGCAATCTTTTTGCCTGTACGTTTCTCTGGAGGATTAGGTACAACCCAGCCTTCTTCAAAGCCCTTATCAATAATAGCTAGCTCAATGGTCTTAATGGTCACCGGCTGTCCAATTAGACCCACTGTGCAAGAGCCTTCGCAAGGGGCAGGACAAATGCTTCCAGTAAACTCAGGGAAATTATTCGTCTTATGCAGACGTTCCAGTGCTTCTTTCCAGAGTCCGCGGTACACCAAATTATTCCACTCGGGAATTAGATTATGAACTGGACAACCCGAGGTTCCACCAGCCATATCAATTCCTGTATGACAATAAGGCGTTCCGCAATCCATGCAGCGCGCTCCTTGTGTCTGAAGCTCGTCCTCGGATAAATGATGGTGGAACTCCTCCCAGTCTTTTACCCGCTGTTCAGGATCCCGATCACCTGGGAGCTGCCGTTTATACTCCATAAAACCTGTAGGTGTAGACATGTTTACGTTTCCCCCATCCGTTCTCTTCGTGTTGAAGTATAGTACATTGTAGCATATTGCGGCTTCGTATGGTTGTGAGCAGCGCAATGAAGTACCTGCACATTCTATACCTGTAGATTATCATTTCTAATTTTAATTATAGTAGCACTCATTACTTTTGCACAGTAATGGATTAATCTACTGATTTTTTGTACTATTTCACATGTTATGTCAGAGAAAACGTTTTATTGCTATTCCGTACGTTCATAAACAAGAAAACGGTAATCATACGGATTCTTTTCATCACGAATTCCCCTCTTATTGGAAACCTCTTTCCACAGACTCCAGTCAATATCAGGAAACCGGGTATTTCCTTCAAAATCCTGTTCAATTTGTGTTAACATCAGCTTGTCAGCATATGGCAACATCAGCTTATAAATTTCCGCACCGCCGATCACCATCAGCTCATCGCCTTTTCTACCCTCGCTGAGAGCTTCCTCAAGCGTGTGTACAACCTCTGCACCTTCAGGAGAATAACCAGTATCTCTAGTCATAATTAAGCTTGTTCTGCCCTTTAGAGGCTTCCCTCCGAGTGAATCCCACGTTTTGCGGCCCATAAGCATTCTCTTCCCCAGTGTTTCTGCTTTGAAATAAGCAAAATCCAGCGGTAAATGCCAAGGCATATCATTATCTTTACCAATGACATGATTGGTGCCCATTGCCCATATAAAAGTAATACTCATTAAACACACCCCTCTCTACATTCATTTACAAATCCTGTTTTATAAACATGAGGTTAGACTGCGATCGGCGCTTTTATCGAAGGATGCGGGTTGTACCCTTCAATGATAAGGTCTTCCAGCTCGATATCAAAAAGTGATTTCTGATTTGAATGAATGACCAATGTAGGCAATGGTCTTAAGTCTCTTGATAATTGCTCTTTTACTTGATCAACATGGTTTGAATAGATATGTGCATCACTAATGCTATATACAAACTCACCTACTTCTAGACCACATTCATGTGCTATTAAATGTGTAAGTAATGAGTAAGACGGGATATTGAAGTTAGCGCCAAGAAAAGAATCAGCGCTGCGCTGCAGCAAGTGACAGCTTAATTTACCATTGGCAACATAGAACTGGAACATAACGTGGCAAGGGGGTAACGCTGCTTTACTTCCTTTTGCCCCAGCATTTATAACATCTTCCGGGTTCCATGCGCTTACAATTAAACGACGAGAATCAGGATTTGTTTTGATCTGATGAATTACATCTTGTAATTGGTCAATGGATTCACCCGTAGAAGATGTCCAATTTCGCCACTGCTTACCATAAACATTCCCTAGGTCACCATGCTTCGCTGCGAACGCATCATCTTCTAAGACACGATCACAAAATGCTTTCATCTCTGCTTGATAAACTTGATTGAATTCTTCATCAATTAAACAACGATTCCCGAAATCCGTCATATCTGGACCTGCATATTCGTCTGATTCAACCCATCTTTTGAAAGCCCATTCATCCCAAATATGATTATTATTTTTCAATAAATAACGGATGTTTGTGTCGCCTTTAATAAACCATAATAATTCACTTGCGATTAAACGGAACGGTGTCCGTTTTGTTGTAAATAATGGGAAGCCTTTGGATAAATCAAATCGCATTTGATAACCAAATACACTAATTGTACCTGTTCCGGTACGATCTTCTTTTTTTACACCATGATCTAAAATATATTGTAAAAAATTCAAATAGGTTTGTTCTAACTCATTATTCAATTTACTGCACCTCCGTAATATTTCACCTCATATATTATATCTGAAAAATCCGATTTTTGTAGAAGGTAAGATATTTTTTAAATTTATTTAATAATCTGGGGAGTTCACTACTCCGATATCCTTAACTCTACTCTAACCCCATAAGCACGAAGTGAGGCTTGTCCACCTACAGGGAAAGTAATCATAGGGGATGTATGTCCAAAGTCCACGTCTGCAATGACAGGAATGTCTGATAGCTCTTCTTTCGAAGTTATGATTTTGATCAACAGTTCTTTAGTCATGCGTGATCCTTGTTGGAATCTGCCAATAACCAATCCTTTAACATGCTGAAAATCCGGTTGATGAATCAGCGATTGTAAATCCCTATCAAACGTTGCAGGCGATGATTCATAATCATCCTCTACAAATAATATCGAATTTTTTAAACTTGGCATATACTCCGTTCCCTGCAAAAGATTTAATGTACAAAGGTTCCCACCGATAATTGTCCCCTTTGCTTCTCCATCATTGATAATGAATGGGCCCTCATTTCTGATAAATACACGGTTCTCCTGATCCAGATACCACTCATCATCACTCCAATGCTTCGAAGGCCTCACCACTATTTCTTTGTTGTCCATCATCAGCTTACGGAAATATTCGGTTGTATATTCATTGTCGTGAAGCATTGCGAAGCTAGAAAAATGTGGTCCGGAATATGTAACTAATCCTGTTTTAGCATAGATCGCATTACTTAAAGCCGTAATATCCGAATACCCGCATAATCGTTTAGGATGCTCAGCAATGAGGGAATAGTCGATATAACGTAGCAGCTGATTGCTATTAAAGCCTCCAATCGTCGTAAGAATCCCTTTAACATTCGGATCTAAAAAAGCTTCGTGCAAATCCTCTATTCTAGAATCGATCGATGAGGAGACAAAATCATCCTTCTCAAAGGAATTTACGGAAAATGATATCCGAAAACCTAATTTTTGCAGCTGTTCTTTGGCAATTTTCCTTTGTTCAGCAGCGATTAATGACAGACTTCTGGCAGGTGAGATGATCCGCAACTCATCACCAGGCTTTAACTTATTGGGTTTCATCATTTGTCCTCCCTATATAAGTTTTTAAAATACGGATGAATGATTTTATAGAGTATTCGATCAATTTGTTTCATCTCCTTCCATTATATCTATTTTCAAAAAAAGTGGAAAACTCAAAAAGGCGAAACGCAAATGCGTTCCGCCTTTCAGTGCCTGCTAGAGCAATTGGGTAAAGAAATTATTTCATTACATGAATAGGGTGACCTTCAACCAATTCAGCAGCTTCCATGACGATTTCGCCAAGGGTTGGATGCGCATGAATAGTCAAAGCGATATCTTCAAGTGTTGCGCCCATTTCGATAGCCAAACCAAGTTCAGCGATCAAGTTAGAAGCTTCGATACCAACGATTTGTGCACCAAGCACAAGATTGTTCTCGGAGTTAGCAACAATTTTGATGAAACCTTCTGGGCTGTTCAAAGATACGGCACGGCCATTCCCTGCAAATGGGAACTTACCAGCTTTCACTTTGTAGCCTTTGTCTTTCGCTTCTTTCTCAGTCAAACCAACGCTTGAGCACTCAGGATCTGTAAACACAACTGCTGGGATGACTTTGTAGTCAACAACAGATGTAAGTCCTGCAATCGCTTCTGCGGCAATCTTACCTTCATAAGAAGCTTTGTGAGCCAACGCCAGACCTGGAACAACGTCGCCGATAGCGAAGATGTTAGGAATGCTAGTGCGACCTTGGTGATCGACTTTGATCAATCCACGCTCTTCGAGCTCAAGACCAATCAGGTCTAGTCCAAGTTCACCGTCAGTGTTAGGACGACGGCCTACAGTAACAAGCAAGTAATCCGCAGTTACTTCTTTGGATTCGCCACCAACAGAATACTTCACAGTAACTTCCTTGTCGTTCTGTACAGCACTTTCAGCTTTAGCGTTAGTTACGATTTCGATGCCAGTTTTAGCCATGTTCTTCGCAACCAAACGAGTCATATCTTTATCGAAGCCTGGAAGTACAGTATCCAAACCTTCAATGATGGTTACTTTAGTACCGAATTTGGAGTACATTTGGCCAAGTTCAGCGCCGATGTATCCACCACCGATTACGATCATGCTCTTCGGAATTTCTGGAAGTTCCAGAGCTTCAGTCGAAGACAAAATGCGTCCACCGAATGGGAAAGGTTTCAATTCAATCGGACGGGAACCTGTAGCAATGATACAGTGTTTGAAGCGATAACGTGGGGATTCATGATCATTGAACACACGTGCTTCTGTGTCGCTGATAAACATGCATTCGCCGTTAAATACTTCAATTTTGTTACCCTTCATCAAGCTAGTCACGCCGCTAGTCATTTTCTTAACAACGCCGTTTTTGAACTCTTGAGTTTTGGCAAAATCCACTTTAACGTTCTCAGCTGTAACACCGAAAACTTCACCATGCTTAGCAGATTCGAACTGATGTGCTGCTGCAATCAGTGCTTTAGAAGGGATACATCCGCGGTTCAAACATACACCGCCGAGTTCCGATTTATCCACGATGAGGACTTTTTGGCCGAGCTGAGCGGCACGAATTGCCGCTACATACCCACCAGGACCTGCACCAATGACCAATGTGTCAATATCTAGAGAAGCGTCTCCTACTACCATAATTATACCTCCATAACCAGCAGCTCAGGATTATTGAGCAGCGATTTAATGTAGTTCATAAAGTTTTGAGCAGTCGCACCATCGATAATACGGTGGTCAAAGCTGAGTGACAACGCCATTACAGGAGCAACTACGATTTCACCATTTTTCACAACTGCTTTTTCACTGATACGGCCAGTTCCGAGGATAGCCACTTCAGGGAAGTTAATGATTGGAGTAAAGAACATGCCGCCAGCAGAACCAATGTTACTGATGGAGATCGTGCTACCCTTCATTTCGTTAGCAGACAATTTACCGTCACGACCACGAACAGCAAGGTCAGTGATGCTGCTAGCGATCATCCAAATGCTCTTACGATCAGCGTCTTTGATAACTGGAACGATCAGACCGTTAGGAGTATCAGTAGCGATACCGATATTGTAGTATTTCTTGTAGACGATTTCGCCTGCTTCTTCATCAATCATAGCGTTGAGCGCTGGGAATTGACGGGAAGCCGCAACCAAAGCTTTAACAATGAACGGAAGGTAAGTAACCTTAACGCCTTTTTTCTCAGCGATAGGTTTCATACGTGTACGGAATGCTACCAGTTCAGTAACATCTACTTCGTCCATAATGGTAACGTGTGGTGCAGTGTAAGCAGATTTAACCATTGCGTTAGCGATCGCTTTACGAATGCCCTTGTATGGTACACGTTCTTCTTCAAGACTTACATTACCGCTTGCTGCTGCAGATGTTGCTTTAGCTTCGGTCTTAGCAGCCTTAGGAGCTTCAGTAGCCGCTACTGCCGGTGCTGCAGCAGGTGCTGAACCACCCTTCAAGAATGCTTCTACATCTTCACGTGTGATTTTGCCGCCTTTTCCAGTTCCGTTCACTTTGGAAATATCGACTTTTTGCTCACGAGCAAATTTGCGAACGCTTGGTGTAGCCAATACATCGCGGTCAGGAGCTGGTGTTACACTTGCAGACCCGCCTTGTTTAGCATCAGATGGGCTAGTTGCTGCAGGGGAAGAAGTAGTATTTGCACTTCCTTGTGCTGCATCGGCTTCAGCAGAGGCATGACCTGCTTGTTCAGGAACGTCACCTTCTGCTGCAATGATAGCTACAACATCGCCAACGCGGCATACTTGACCATCTTTAGTCAGAACTTCCAACACAGTACCATTCACTGGACAAGGAACTTCAACAACAGCCTTATCATTTTGAACTTCCATGATGATATCATCATCGGTTACTTTGTCACCGGCTTTGATATGCATTTTGATGATTTCACCTTCATGCAGACCTTCACCTAGTTCTGGGAAACGATACTCAAAATTTGCTGATTTAGCATTCGAAGATGCAGGAGCAGCAGCTGGAGTTGGAGCCGGAGCTTCTTCAGCAGCATGACCTTCTTGCTCAGGAACGTCGCCCTCAGCTTCGATAATCGCTACAACTTCGCCAACACGGCATACTTGACCATCTTTAGTCAAAACTTCCAACACAGTACCGTTCACTGGACAAGGTACCTCAACTACCGCCTTGTCATTTTGAACTTCCATTACGATATCATCATCCGTTACCTTGTCACCGGCTTTGATATGCATTTTGATGATTTCACCTTCATGCAAACCTTCACCTAGTTCAGGGAATCGGTATTCAAACTTTGCCACTTTGAAAACCTCCTTGTGAAATTGGGACTGACCTTATGATTAGAGAAGAAGAAACGACGTTGTCATCCCTAAAGGATGACAACCGTTTCTCATAGGAAATATTTTAGAAATCCAAAACTTTCTTCACGCCTGCAATAATACGCGCAGGGTTTGGAAGCCATGTATCTTCAATTTGTGCGAATGGATACACGGTGTCAGGACCTGCGATACGCAGAACCGGTGCTTCCAAGTGCAGCAGAGCTTTTTCGTTGATTTGTGCAATAACTTCAGCAGCCACACCGGAGCTCTTTTGAGCTTCTTGTACTACGATTGCACGATTAGTCTTCTTCACAGACGCTACGATAGTGTCGATGTCGATTGGACTTACAGTACGAAGGTCGATAATTTCAACGTTAACGCCTTCTTTTTCGAGTTGCTCGGCTGCTTTGGTAGCTGTATGTACCATCAGCCCGTAAGTAATGATCGATACGTCTGTACCTTCACGCACTACGTTTGCTTTGCCAAGTTCAACAGTGTATTCACCTTCTGGTACTTCAGCACGGAAAGCATGGTAAAGGTTCAAATGCTCCATGAAGAATACAGGGTCATTGTCGCGGATAGACGCGATTAGAAGTCCCTTAGCATCATATGGGTTTGAAGGAATTACTACTTTAATACCCGGGCTTTGCGCAATCAAACCTTCAAGTGAATCTGTGTGAAGTTCAGCAGCTTTAACCCCGCCACCAAAAGGAGTACGGAATACGATTGGAGCATTATATTTACCGCCAGAACGCCAGCGCAGACGTGCCGCTTGAACAACGATCTGATCCAGTGCTTCAAAGATAAAACCTACGAATTGAATTTCAGCAATCGGGCGGAAGCCTTGTACACCAAGACCAAATGCCAGACCACCGATAGCGGACTCAGCTAGTGGAGTATCAAAAATACGATCTTCGCCAAATTCTTTTTGCAGACCTTCTGTTACACGGAAAACGCCACCTACATTACCAACATCCTCTCCGAAGATAAGAACGTTAGGGTCACGATTCAGTTCAACGCGCATCGCGTCGCGAATCGCTTCTTTCATATTCATTTGTGCCATTGCCTGATATCCCCCTTATTCAAAATCGGCTTTTTGCTCTTCCAGATGTTTAGGTGTTACTTCGAACATGCTGTCGATCAAGCCAGGTATTGTCATTTTTTCGGTTTGTTCAGCTTTTTTGATCTGCTCGTTAACTGTAGCTTTCGCTTCATCTTTCACGCGCAGCGTATCTTCTTCAGTCCAAAGACCTTTCTTCTCCAAATACTTGGCAAGACGGTTGATTGGATCCTTTTCACTCCATTGTCCCTCTTCTTCTTTCGAACGATATTTACTTGCATCGTCAGAAAGGGAGTGTGGACGGAAACGGTAAGTTACAGCTTCGATCAATGTAGCACCTTCGCCATTACGTGCACGCTCAGCAGCGTCACGAACAGCACTGATTACTGCAAAGATGTCCATGCCGTCAACTTTAATTCCTGGAATACCAGCTGCAACCGCTTTGTGAGCGATCGACTTGGAAGCTGTTTGTTTTGCGAACGGAGTCGTAATCGCATAACCATTGTTTTGAACAAAGAAGATAACAGGCAGTTTAAAGCGACCAGCAAAGTTCAAGCCTTCATAGAAGTCGCCTTCTGAAGAACCGCCATCACCAGTGTAAGTAATTGCAACACTCTTTTGTTTTTTCAATTTAAAGCCCATTGCAATTCCTGTAGCGTGCAGGATTTGCGCGCCGATGATGATTTGTGGCATCAATACATTAACGCCATCAGGAATCGCTCCACCATGCTGGTGTCCACGGGAATATAAGAATGCTTGGTACAATGGAAGTCCGTGCCATACTAGCTGCGGAATATCACGGTAGCCTGGGCATAAGAAGTCTTCTTTCTCCAAAGCGTACTCGCTACCAATCATAGTAGCTTCTTGACCGGATACCGGTGCGTAGAAACCAAGACGGCCTTGACGGCCAAGATTTACTGCACGATCATCCCAAGTACGGGTAAATACCATACGATACATAATTTCTTTCAGTTGATCGTCGGTTAAATCAGGCATTTTATCCTTGTTGATAATTTCTCCATCCGGGGAAAGTACCGTTAGAGCCTCGACGTCCTCTGTATACACTTCATAAGGAACTTTACTCATTATCTTCACCTCAATAAAAAAATTTGAATATCAGCTGCCTCTGTTATAATATTATTATACACCTGTTTGGTTACTTTCGTCAAAGAAATACTTATAAAATTTATATTCCTTTAAATTTTGTATGTATAACAGGTGATTTATTTTTATATAACAGTTTAAAGCTTTTGGAACAAGTAAATGATTAATCACACAGTTACTCAGCTATTCATTTTAGAGCAAATCCGTGTGTATTGCAAAATTCGACAAGAAAGGTGACGTGGCAACTATGAGCGATTCTGTTTTTCTGAAACGCACAATTGTAAAAGAAACGCTTTGGAGTGAACATCTGCAGGAGGAACGCAAGTTACGCATCTACCTCCCTCCCGGCTACAACGAAGTTTTAAGCTACCCAGTGGTGTACTGCCAAGACGGTGAAGAATTCTTTAACTTTGGCCGCATTGCTACACTTGCTGGACGTCTTATAATAGAAGAAGACGTGGAGCCCTTCATCATTGTTGGTGTCGAAGTAGACGTCGCGGTGCGAACCCAAGAATATGCTCCTTTTGGCAACCGATTCAAACAGTACTTATCTTGCTTTTCCGAAGAGATTATTCCCTTCATTGAACAAAAATATCCTGTACGCCGTACGCCGGACGAACGTATCTTAGCTGGCGACTCCCTTGGGGGCAGTGTATCACTCCATCTTGCCCTTGCTTATCCAGCGATCTTTACCCGTATCATCAGCCTTTCAGGTGCATTCTATCCTGAATCCCGCGACATGCTGGCTGAGGAAGTGGATCTATCCTGGCTCAACATTAATATGGTCGTTGGTCTGCAGGAGACCGACTACAAAACGGATACTGGTATTTATGATTTTGTTCAGATGAATCGAGAAACAAAAACATTGCTTGAATCACGTGGAGCAACCGTATCCTACCGAGAGAAAGACGGACGCCATCTCTGGGGCTTCTGGCAGAAAGAACTCCCAGAATCTCTACTCTATTTTTTAAACACATAAAGACCTATTGATAGTTGTAAATAGTGAACATCTAAAGAACAGTATGTAGATTACTTGATGGCGCTTACAGTATAATCCAGCAACTTTACTCGATTTACAATATAAAACATACAAAGAGAGCTGTAATCCAAAGAGGTTACAGCTTTTCTCTTATCATTCTTTCCAGCAAGATGTCACAGCCCGCGTTAATCAAGTCATATACCTGCTCAAAATTACCTGTATAGTAAGGATCGGGCACTTCGCGCAGTTCCTCCTCAGGCAATAAATCCATGAAGAACATTAGTTTGGCGTCTTCCCCGCCTGAAACCTTTCGAACATTCTCTCCATTAGACTTGTCCATGCAGACGATGTAATCAAACTTTTGGAAGTCTTCGCTGCTAACTAGACGCGCCATCATATTCTCATAGCTAATGCTGTGCTGATCAAGAATAAGTCTTGTTCCTTCATGTGGTTCCTTGCCAATATGCCAATCTCCAGTTCCCGCTGAGTCTACAAGAATCTTATCAGATAATTCTCGTTCATTAATCTTATGCCGCAGAACAGCCTCTGCCATTGGTGACCGACAAATATTACCCAGACATACAAACAGTACGCTTACGATTTCGTTCACCTCCCAGTTGTTAAACCTAATTATATGTGAATTTATACTCAAAAGATCGCACACTATCATTTTAGCGTTCTCGAGGTCAATTGTGCAACCTTTCGATCTGCATTATACTGGACAGGATACTCAACAAGAGGTTTAAAGGAGGAATGGATGTTATGTCATCCAAACGAGTCGTTATTTTTGCCGGTGGAGCATTATCTCCTGATTATTTCAATCTATTAGATGAAGATGATTTTATTATCGGTGCGGATGAAGGAGCATTGTTTCTCATTTCGCACGGATATACACCAGATATAGCAGTAGGTGATTTTGATTCCGTTTCACCTGAGGCACTTCAAAATATTGAAAAGAAAAGTAAGAAGACCATTACCTGTGATGCCGTGAACAAGGATTTGACAGATAGCGAGATGGCGCTCGATATTGCGATGGATCTGCAACCGGAGTCGATTCTACTATTAGGTGTTACTGGTACTCGTATTGACCATTCCCTGGCTAGCATTCAAATGATGACAAGAGCTCTGCAACGTCAAATCAACTGCTACGTCATGGACACTCATAACTATATAACCCTTACAGGTTCCAAGGTAGTGATCAACGATTTAGGCTACACGTATGTTTCTTTACTGCCTTTAACCCCAGAAGTATCAGGTATTACCTTAGAAGGGTTTCAATATCCATTAACTGACGCTACCCTGAAGCTTGGACAATCACTTGGTGTGAGTAACAAACTGATTTCGTCCTCAGGAACGGTTAACATTCGAAGTGGATTGCTGCTGATCATTCAGAGTAAAGACTAGATACATAGGGAACATAATTAACGTAAAAATGCTACTTTTTTATAGTTTAGAAACATCATTGTAACTTTTATCTCAAATTCGAAAAAGCCGTGAAAACTCTTTAGTACCAAGGGTTTTTCGGCTTTTTTATGATCCCAATATATCAAATTATTAATTTTTTGTAACTTTTAATGAATTTTTAATAAAACGCTTACAACCCATGCCCAGCCTCACTTTATTGCACCTCTACCAATTTTTATGTAATAGATAACCTGCTATACTACGAATCAGGCAAGCAAGACAAACAAATTCAACAACAAAGACTAACACCTTGGAGGTACTACAACATGAATAAACAACAATGGATTAAAAAAGCGATTGTTATAGGAATGGTTACTACAATGGGCTTAGGTACAATGATGGCAACAGGCGTAGGCGCAACGAAAGTTGAAGCAGCTACCGTGTCTAAAGGTCAAAGTGTAGTGAATTTAGGGAAGAAATATATGGGCGTGCCTTACAAGTTCGGTGCATCCACTTCTACTACTAAAGTTTTTGATTGCTCTTCTTTTACAAAATACATCTTTAAACAATATAATGTAACATTGCCTCGTACATCCGTAGATCAATCCAAAGTAGGCACAGCTGTATCAAAAGCTGATCTTCGTGTAGGTGATCTAGTATTTTTCTCCAGCGGTAGCAGAGCAAACGGTAAAAATGTAACTCACGTTGCTGTTTATGCAGGCAATGGCAAAATTCTGCACACTTACGGTAAACCAGGTGTTACGATTTCCGATCTTAACTCCGGTAATTGGAAAAAAACATATTTAAAGGCTCGCCGCGTACTGTAAACAATCGCTCTGTGGTAGAGTCATAACTATAAGAGAGAACTAGTCTCAGGATGTGGTGCCGCCTTCGGGCGCCCTCATTACATATCCTGTTCCGCGAACAGTGTGAATTAACTTGTTCCGGTGTCCTTTATCCATTTTCAAACGGATATGTCTAATGTAAACATCTACAACATTGGTATCTGCGTGAAATTGGTAACCCCATACTTCCTTAAGTATCTCGATGCGGGAGCATATCATTCCTTGGTTCGCAGCGAGATAATACAATAGATCAAATTCTTTGGGCGTCATTTTTAACTCGATCCCGTCGCGACTTACAAACCTGCGGCTGGGATCGAGCATTAAACCATCGACTCTCAGTATTTGGTTTAAATTTCGACGCCGTCCAGTAAGGGTTAACAAATTTAGAATTCTGTGTTTGAATTCACCGGTATGTAAAGGCTTTGTCATATATTCATTACCCCCGGCTGAGAACGCCGAAACTGCCCCAGTTCCCGATTCAGATTGTTCACCGGAAATCACCATTACCGGTAGTATCATCCCCTCAGCTCTTACAGCGGAAATTATGTCCCAGCCTTCCCAAGTCCCCACCTCGCATAACTCAGCAAGCAGCAGTACCGGTTCTACTTTTGATATGGATAAGCGGAGATCCTCGGGATCTTCGCTTTTTGTTGCTTCAAGTCCAATATCTTGTAGCACACTTTCTATAACGGCTCGATCTTCTTCTCTACTACTGCTATCAGCCATATACCATATTATTTGTTCAATCACAAAGTCCCCCCATATCCATATGACTTGCACCAGCATCACAGCGGTACATATAGAATTCCCGGAAAACAAAAAGACCATTCCTGAGAAATGGCCTCAACACCTATTTACAGCTTCTTTATCCAAAATATCGATGATAAAAGCTTCGAGCAGCAGCAATATCTTTTGTCCCATGAATCAACGCTCTACCATCAGCAAAAATAACTAACCGATAAGGTCCTTCTATAAAAGAAACCAGATAAGCGTTGCTGTCCACGCTTCCGCTTCCTAAACGAGACAACCGATCCGCAGTTTCCTGCAAATTAAGCTTCTGTGGTCGCGCAGGGCGAATTTGCACTGTATCCCTCCCACATAGAACATCGCCTCGTCCGGTATTCGCTGCCATTAGATAGGGATAGATCGGATGACTCCCACAAGAAGGGCAGTTTTTCTTTTTGGCAGCTTTTACTCCAATTTCATGGTATTCATTCCGCCACACATCAAACGTTAACAGTTTGTTTCTTAATTGAGCTTTACGCTTACCTAGTATTTTCAACGCCTCTGCCGTTGCATTTGCCGTAACTAGTTGGACTGCCTGCGGTAGTATACCTGCCGTATCACAGGTATCACCTCCTAGTGGGACTGTGCCTAGAAGACAATGAAGACATGGAGTTTCCCCAGGCAAAATCGTATATGTTATTCCATAACTGCCTACACATGCACCATAGATCCAAGGAATACCGTGCTTAAGCGCCATATCATTAATAATGAGCCGAGTATCAAAATTATCTGTACCATCCATGATCAGATCAACCCCTGAAATGAGCCCTTCCAGCTCTTCGGCACGAACATCTATAACGTGAGCATCAATAACGACCTCAGAATTAATCTGTTGAAGTCTGCTCTGCGCAGCAGCAGCCTTAGGTATACGTTCTTGGGCATCTGCCTCAGTATAGAGCTGCTGCCTCTGAAGGTTACTCCACTCTACATAATCACGGTCAGCTAAAATAATTTTACCGACCCCGCAGCGTACCAACGTCTCTGCAATTCCCGTACCAAGCGCACCTGCACCAACGACTAATACACTAGACTTCGCGAGCTCTTCTTGTCCTTCTACGCCAAATGGGGCAAAGCGGACCTGCCGCGAATAACGTTCTTCACGCCCATCATTATGGATCATTCGATCCCCTCCCCATATCCAAAAACCGGAGAACAGCAGATCGTCTGCTATTCCCCGGGAGTATGATGATTCTATACTTGTACTGCTGACCACTGTTCAACATCCCAAATTTTCGTAACCCAATCTTCATAGAAATCAGGTTCATGGGAGACGAGCAGAACTGTGCCTTTATATTCTTGTAATGCCCGCTTCAACTCAGCTTTGGCAATAACATCAAGGTGATTGGTAGGCTCATCGAACAGAACCCAGTTGCTCTCACGCATCAACAGTTTACAAAGACGGACCTTAGCTTGTTCACCACCACTCAGCATGCTAAGCGGTCGGGTAATATGCTCATTTTTCAGACCACAGCGAGCTAGATGTCCACGCACTTCATTCTGGGTTAGACTAGAAAATTCATTCCAGACATCCTCAATAGGTGTAAGATTAGCTGCTTTCACTTCTTGTTGGAAATACGCGGAGTTCAGATAATCTCCTAGATACGTTTTACCGCTATACGTAGGAATCACGCCAAGAATAGTCTTCAGGAGCGTCGATTTACCGACACCATTGCAACCAGTTATAGCGATCTTCTCTCCACGCTCAATGGTCATATTTAGCATAGGTAACAACGGACGATCATATCCGATCTCGAAATCAATGCCTTCGAAGACTGTTTTACCGCTGGCACGACTCTCTTTAAACTTAAAGGTAGGCTTAGCAGCTTCTTCTGGACGATCAATTCGATCCATACGATCTAGTTGTTTCTCACGGCTTTTCGCCCGTCCAGAAGTGGAGGCACGAGCTTTGTTACGCTGAATGAAATCCTCTTGTTTCTTAATAAAATCCTGTTGTTTCTCATAAGCATCAATGTGTTGGATTTTATTCATCTCGGCCATATTCAGGAATTTCTCGTAGTTCGCAGTGTATCGAGTAAGTTTACCGAACTCAAGGTGATAGACCACATTTACGACTTTATTCATGAATTCCGTATCATGAGAAATCAATATAAACGCATATGGATATTGCTTCAAATAGTTTGTTAACCAGTCGATATGTTCAACATCCAAATAGTTAGTAGGCTCATCCAGCAATAGTACATTCGGCTTCTCAAGCAGAAGCTTCGCGAGCAGAACTTTTGTGCGCTGACCCCCACTTAGTGAAGCAACATCACGGTCAAGTCCAATAACGGATAGGCCGAGGCCATTCGCCATTTCCTCCACTTTTACATCAATAAGATAAAAATCTCCGATGTCCAACTGTTCCTGAATGTCTCCCATTTGCTCAAGTAACAACTCTAACTCTTCAGGAGTAGCGTCGCCCATCTTTTCAGTTATAGTTAGCATTTCCTGTTCCAGCTCTAAAAGCGGCAAGAAAGCGTCCTTCAATACATCACGGATGGTTTTCCCTGGCGTTAAGATCGTATGCTGATCCAAGTAACCATAACGGACGCGAGGCGTCCACTCTACTTTTCCACTATCCTTCAACAGTTTTCCTGTCAAAATATTCATAAGCGTCGATTTCCCTACGCCATTTGCTCCTACGATTCCCACATGCTCACCCGGTAACAACCGGAAAGAAACATTTTTAAACAACGTCCGATCCCCAAAATTATGGGAAACGTCTTCTACACTAAGTAAACTCATAAATTCTCCGCAAGCTCCTGTCTATACTTAAACTTATACTTTCTTATTTTTTTTAAAAACACGTATAAATATATATTTTAACACACTTTAATGCAACACTGAACTAAAAGTTAGTTGAGTGAAAAGAGGAAGCATAGAGAACCGCTTCATTCAGCCTTTCTTTTAAAAAAACTTCGGCCTTTCCCCTTACTTGGTAAATCTAATACTTCCTCAAACATTCCATTGATCACTTCTATCAATTTCCCCTTAGGCTTGAATGGATCTTGCTGAAAAGGTAGTGCAAAAACCTTATCTGTACCTATAGCCGCTTGTAGCAGTTGTGCAGACGAGTGTTCAGCTAGCGGTAACCCTACCCTCCAATTCGTCTCAGGCTGTAAACCCTTACGCCTAATCCACAGAAGTAAATCTTCGAGTCGCCAATCTGCACCAGAAGTAATTAGAATTGGCATATCGCTATATTTGAACTCAGCAAGCGCCCCTTCATATTCCCCAACGCCAAGATCCAACACTACAAATTGATAATCCCCTCTCAGCAAATCAGCCATTTTTCCGTGAATAGGACGTTTCCAATAATGCACCCCTTTCCATGAAAAAGCAGCTTGTTCCTCCTTAGATGGGACAGGAGTAATCTGTGTGTACAATAGGTTGCGAATGCGGTCATAAACCGATGAATTGGGTGAACAATCAACCCAAGCCGTTGCCCCCTTCTGTGCAAGAAAGCTACTCAGCGCAAAAGAAGTATGTGTTGTTCCAAGACCTGAAGCTACGCCGAGTAAAGCAATGACAAACGATTTTCGCTTTTCAAGCGGTAGCGGTAGTGAGACTGCTAAAACACTTCCTCTCTCCCTTTCGGATTCCACTTTAACTAACGCCTCTAGAACTGTTTCTGCATTCTGATACCGTTCCTCCGGATGATGCCGCAGCAAACGTCTTACGATTGGTATTATCCCAACTGGCATATGGTTATATAACCGATCTTCCATTCCGTACTCCCAGTGGCTACATTGCCCTCCAGTTGCCATATAGAGAATTAATGCTCCAAGTCCATATAAATCAGATACTGGCTGACTCTGTCCACCTCCATATTGCTCAGGTGCAGCGAAGCCAACCGTACCCAGCTTAACCGTATCTTCAGAGATACCGTGTTTGTAGCTTCGTGCGATCCCAAAGTCAATTAACATCAGTTCTTTTTGCAGTGTCAACATGATATTTGAAGGCTTTAGATCACGATAGATAATCGGTGGTTGATGACCATGCAGATATTGAAGAACTTCTAAAAGCTGCTTAGCCGCCTGAATGATGAAGTCACCTGGCAAAGGTCCGGGATTATCCTTCATTAGCTGACTCAAGCTCACACCTTCAATATAGTCCATAATTAAATAGGAATACCCTTCTCGATCCGGAAGATAGAAATCGACAATACGCGGCAATCGCGGGTGGGCTAATGTAATTAACATATCGGCTTCCGCTTGGATGTCAGAATGCAGCGCATCTAAGCATAAGCTTTCTTTTACAGCCCATCGTTTACCCTTTAGACGCAAATCATCTGCAAGATAAACAATACTCATCCCACCTGAACCAATCAGGCCCGTAATTCTGTATCTGTCATCAATAACCTGTCCAATCTTAAGCTTCGTCTCAAAATACAATCTAACTCCCCCTTTTCGCAAAAAAAAGAGAAAGCTTCCGCCATTAACGTTCTTACCGCAAAATACGGAAACGTTAATAACGGGATGCTTTCCCTTAGTATTTAGAATATGTTTGATTTAGTACTTAACCATATAAAGTGTAATTTCATCACGATTATGGAATAGCTGCTTTGCACGCTGAATCTGCATGCGCTCCCCTTCAAACATCGCAATAATTTCTTTGATCATCGCAAGTGGTTTCTTATGCATCAGTTTTACGGTCACAATGGCTGTCCCACCCGGTGACAGACTGTGGAGTAACCCGGTTACTAGCTTCGCCATCAGCTTAGGACTCCAGCTCATATCGCACACGAGCAGATCAAATTCATTGTCCCGGAATTTTACTTCTCCTGCGTTTTTACGAAGGATTTTCAAGCCCGGATAATTACGAAGGGACTCATGCATTAACGCAGGGTCAACCGCCGTAACCTTCATTCCACGTTCCAGTAAGAAAGAAGTCCACCCACCTGGAGAAGCACCAATATCTAACGCATTACGGAAGCTGTAAAAAGGAATATCAAACTCCTTCTCAGCTTCCATTAGTTTGAACTTGGCACGTGAGATTTGTCCATCTTCCTTACGGAAACGGATGGCACCGCCATTCCAGCTAGATAAATTAGCTTCTGGTCTGGACACACCTGCATATAAGGCATTCCCGTCTGCGTAGACTGAAATAACCCAGGCTGGATCTTGCACAGTAAATTCTGCGCCTAAGCTCTGCAGTTGCTCTTGGAGCCATTCACGAAGTTCTCCCGGACTGTCCTGCCAGAATGAAGGATCACCTTTACGAACGTTCAGGGATACCTTTGCACCCTCAAGCTCAGTGTGGCGACTTAAATACACCGCCAAACGCTCTAGAGCTTCCATGGTTCCTTCATCCTGAAACTGAACAGGCTGTATATGACGCAGGAAAATGGGAAGATTCTGTGTGAGTAGGTGCGTTACTTCCTCTGGTTCACATTGCAATGTAGCCAGAAAGATTTCGCCTGGAAGTAACAAGGTACTCTTCACAGCACCGAATAAACGGCGAAGCTCTTCTTGCGCATAAGGCGCAAATCCGTGATTAGCTGTACAAATATATCGGGAATATACTTCTTCTTCCGGAGCAATGTTCTGCTCTTCGGTATCTTGTCTTAAATCGTTCAAATCGTTTTGCCTCCAGGTCTAATTTTAATCCAGGGACGACCGCTATCCCATTCAACATCAACAGGAATATCATAAGTGGCCAAGATCATTTCATTCGTTAATACTTCTTCTTTCGGTCCAGATCCAGCTAGCTTACCCTCACGAATTAATGCAACATGCGTGAAAAGCGGGACAATTTCTTCCACATGGTGAGTTACGTACACTACAGAAACATTACGCTGTCTCAGCTTATCTATTTCAGCCAGCATTTTTTCCCTTTCATATAGATCAAGGCCAGCACATGGCTCGTCCATAATTAATAGCTTAGGGTCAGCCATAAGACATCTTGCCAGCATAGCTTTTTTACGTTCCCCCTGTGACAAGGTCCCAAAAGGATGAAATGCCATATTGCCTAGATTCATATCTTCCAGCATGCGGATTGCTTTCTCTTTTACTTCGGTAGGGATTGTTTCGTAGAAACGCAAATAAGCGTAAGCACCTGTTGCTACGACCTCCCACACCGGATCATTTAATGACATCTTTTCCATCAAGGAAGGCCCGATATAGCCAATTTCTTTACGAACCTCGCGTATATCACATTGCCCATATTTATTACCCAGCACTTCTACAGTCCCTTTGCTAGGAAACAAATAACCAGTCATCATCTCTAAAATTGTGGTTTTACCGGAGCCATTCCGTCCCAAAATGACCCAGTTCTCACCTTCTCTAACTTCTAGCGACACATCGTCCAAGATTAAGCTTTCTTCCCTGCGGAGAGATAAATGTTGTAATGAAATGATTATGATATAACACTCCTTATGTATTCCAGTACTCGCTCAACTGAAACCATGGAATAATAAACATTCGGATCATTTTCCCGTTCTGCAGAAGCTACAAGTAGTGCAGGAACGCTCGTAATACGATATTGTTGTACTAAATTCGGCAGCATGTTCACGTTGCCTGCAACCATTTGAAGTTCAGCAGGCAATAGATGAGCCGCCACCTCTAACATCCGTTCAGCTGCCTTACAAGTACCGCACAGTGGAGTGTGTAAAAATATTATAAGCGGTTCGCCTGAACTCTCGAGCGCCTCCAGTAATTCCACTTCATTCATTGCCTTCATTTCAAGTCCGTCTCCCCGGCGATATCGTGAAGCTTATCAGAACTCAGGGGACCATTTACCAAAAGCATCCCCTCAGGTTTAGCAGTATATAAGATCTCATACATTTCTTTTCGCCCCCAAAGACTGGAAGTGTGCAAATAGATTTCTCGGGGGAACAATCCTTCCAATACGATCCGTCTGGCAACTTCTCCACCCGAATAATCATCCGGCCCCATATCGTAATCCAGTGATAAAACATCTACCTCGCACTCACGCAACATTAGAAGACATTCTTCCGTCGAACGAGCCAGAGCGAACCCTTTAGGTACTTTTCGAAGATCATCCATAAAGATATGAATCACAATTACGCCTCCGCTTCAAACCAACCACGCACTGTAGCAATTTCTTTTCGGTGACTGCCATCCGTACCCTTCTCCGTTTCCATGACAACAGCTGAGCTTCGTAAAAGCCCGGAGGACATTAAGCTTTTTAGCCCCTGCTCTCCAATATGTCCTTGTCCGATTCCAGCGTGCCTGTCGCGTCTTGAGTCGAAAGGAAACTTAGAATCATTTAAATGGACAGCAACAAGATGTGGCCAAAATCCAAGTCTCTCTCCTCGTTCAAGGAAGTCTTCCGTTCGCTCAGGGTTCCAGATACCAGCTGCGTAAGCGTGACAGGTGTCCAAACAAAATCCTATTTTCTCCGGAAATTGGCTAAGCTCTCGAACTTTCACAAGTTCTTCAAGTGTAATCCCTTCATTTCCATGGTTGCCGGCTTGATTCTCTATAAGCAGCTTAGTACGACCATCCCAGGACTGAAGCACCTCATTCATACATTGTATAATATTTTGATAGCCTTGTAACGGCTCCATTCCACCAAAATGTCCAAAATGAACAACGATGCCTAATGAACCACAAGCTTCTGCAATCTCCAGATCATTTAAGAGAGAGGCTACATAAACCTTTCGTGGAGTAACATCATCTATCCCAGCCGCCATGTTAATCCCATAAGGTGTGTGAGCAATCGAGGAGATCCCTTTTTCTTGACAAAAGAGCAAACAATCCCTCGTATCTCGAACATCCAACTGTTTAAGTTTTAAACTGCGCGGGTTTTTAGGGAAATATTGAAAACATGTTGCACCGCTCTCCCAAGCGAATCGGGCAGCTCCCCCATATCCACCGCGAATGCTAACATGAGCCCCTATTTGAAGACTATTGGTCATGCTGACAGTCTGGGCAATAAAACACTTTGCGTCCAGAAAGCTCTGTTTTGATAATTGTTCCCCCGTCACGAAGGCAAGGCTCGCCTTCACGATCATACACTTTACATTGATTATTATATGAACCTGTAACCGTATCCCCAGTCATAAACGGCATTTCCATGTACCCACCAATTTCCGTGGCCTCAGTTAGTACTTTTTGGATGCTCTCATATAGACGGGTTATGGAGTCAGACGTTAAATTCTGAACTAGTGTAGAAGGCAACAGCCTAGCTTCAAAAGCAATCTCATCGGCATAGCAATTCCCGACTCCAGCCATCACATGCTGATTTACTAACAGGCTTTTGAGCGCACCCCGCCGTCCCTTTAATAATCCTGTAAACCGTTCTAGCGTCATTCTACGATCCAGCAATTCAGGCCCCAATTTACCCATTGTAGCTTCACTTTCCTTAACGGACACCAAATGCAGATACCCTAATCGAAGTCCTATGAAGTAAAGAATTTGATCTCCAAATACGATTTCGACTTGTGTGTTTCGATCCGGCCGTTCTTCCTCTGATCCATAAAAAAGGAGTCCACCTAACATCAAATGTAAAAGTAGTCTTCGTCCATCATGAAGATGAAACAAAATATACTTGGCACGCCGCTCAACAAAAACAACACGGGCACCGATTAATGCATTTTTAAAAGCTTCTGTCTCAATATTAATTGATTTCTCTCTGTTCACGATTACATCAGAAATTGGCACATTTATAATATGCTGACTTAGCAGCTTTTTGTAATTCTCCATTTCCGGCAGTTCCGGCATAGCTCATCGTCCCCTCTAGGTTGGTGAAGTAATAAGATCCTAGCTATTATACACCGAGAAACGTTTTAAGTTCAGTTAAATCGGCACAAATTTCATCTGGTGAGATCCCTGTAATGTTTTTATAGTGTTCAAGATTCTCTGCGTTAGTCAATCCAGTAAATACAAGAACTGTACGACAGCCCGCATTTACACCAGCAGCTATATCTGTACGCATATTATCACCAACTACCACAGCATGTTCAGGCTCAATATTTAGAAGATCTGTTGCAAACTTGATTAAATGAGATTCCGGCTTACCAATCACTACGGGACTCACACCACTAGCAGCCTCGATGGCTGCTCCGATCGTACCTGCACCTGGCATCACCCCATCATCTGAAGGGAGCATTAAGTCTGGATTGGTGAGTACAAACTTAGCACCTCCCATAATCCAGCGAGAAGCTTGCGATAGCGAAGTATAAGTGAAAGATCGATCGATGCCTTGCAGTACATAATCGGGTGAGTCTTTGACGATGCGGAGCCCAGCTTCGGTACAAGCCACATGCAAACCCTCTTCTCCAAGTATCGCCACTGCAGCCCCAGGTGATTCCTCAGCTATGTAACGTGCGGCCGCCATTGATGAGGTACATACCTCCTCAGCTTTCGCATCGATTCCCATTCCACATAAATGTGCAGCCACATTAGCTGCTGTACGCGATGAATTGTTGGTAACAAATAGAAATGGAATGCCCGCTTCACGCAGACCTTTAATCAGTAAATCTGCACCAGGAATCATTTTATGCCCATGATATAACGTACCATCTAGATCAATCAATAATCCTTTAATCTGTTCCATTATAAATCCCTCTATTTCCATAAGAAATTTAATTAATGTAATGAATAAATAATTGTATTAATAAACTCTAAGACTAGGCTCAGCTTGGATTTAGAATAGTTAGTAATACTTTTTCCTTGATGATATTGCCCCTTGGTTTTCGGCAAGATTTCCAGCCATTCGTACTGCTTTCACCCTGTGATTACTTTAAATCTAACACACTTCGTCGAATGAAATCGAACGAGAGACTCATCCAGCATTTTTTAGCATAGCACTGTCATTTCCTGCGCTTTCCCGGAAAATAATCATTTCCCCAATTGCCCGTTTTGACCTCGATAAATTGGATATGTGCTGAATTCCTCAGCTAACAATGTCTCAGGAAAAATGAGCTCAGCTTCTTCCAGTAAAGGAATCAACTCTTCAGACGAACTGTAACGAGAGCTGAAATGAGTCAACAATAGTTGTCCTGCTTCGGCTTCCTTTGCTAGCTCTGCAGCCTGACGAGCTGTGCTGTGATGATATTGATAAGCCATTTCTGCCAGATCATGAGCAAAGGTAGCTTCATGAACGATAAGGTCTGCATGAAGTGAGAGTTCTAAAGCTCCTGAACAAGGTCTTGTGTCTCCCAAGATCGTAACAATACGCCCTCTTTTAGGTTCTCTAACAACATCAGCAGCGCAGATACGAACACCTTCATCCGTTATAACATCTTCACCTTTTTTTAATTTTCCATATAACGGTCCAGGTTTTAAGCCATAACTCTTTAGTAATTCCGTATTGAGGCTCCCGGGACTATCCTTTTCCGTTATCCGGTAACCATAGCTATCAATACGATGCTCTAATAATGCTGCCTCCACTTTAAAACCATCATCCTCAAATACCGTTCCTCCTGTATGCTCGACAATCTCAATCTTGTATGGAATTCGGGATTGGCTCACAGCTAAGGATATATCTAAGTATGCCTTCAATCCAGGTGGACCATAAACCGTTAAAGGCGAAGTCCCTCCCTGATAACCACGACTAGATAATAAACCTGGAAGACCAAATAGATGATCTCCGTGTAAGTGTGTAATAAATAGCTTTTCCAGCTTCCCTAGGCGAATCGGTGAGCGAAGAACCTGATGCTGAGTCCCTTCCCCGCAATCGAACATCCAAATGCTACGGCGTTCTTCCAGAAGTCTTAATGCAATCGACGTTACATTGCGTTCTATCGTTGGTACCCCTGCATTCGTACCCAAAAAATATAATTCCATCCTTGTTCCTCCCTTCCTCTTATTGGCTGAACAATCTCTTATCTATTCTAAACGTCCTTCTTCCAGCAAAAAACCCCCCAGTTACGGGAGGTTCCGCTGATAGGGATACAATCCCCCTACAGACCAGGTGTAAAAATGAAAGAATTACAGCTTCTCTACATTAAAATACTGCGCCTCTGGATGAGCGAAAACCATCGCCGAAACGGATGCCTCAGGCTCCATCATAAAGCCTTCTGTAAGATGGACACCGATATCCTCCGGGGATAGTAGCTTAAATAGTGGTCCCTGATCTTCCAGATCTGGGCATGCCGGATAACCAAAGGATACACGAATCCCTTGATATCTTGCTCCATGTCTTTGTTTCATGGTCATATCGGCAGGATCTGGGAAACCCCATGTATCCCGCATCATGTGATGAACACGCTCCGCTAATCCTTCTGCGATCTCTAGCGCTACAGATTGTAAGGCATGTGAGCGTAAATAATCTCCATTGTCCTTAAGGGCTGTTGAGAGTTCACGAACACCGTGTCCCGCAGTTACTACTAAGAAACCAACATAATCCATAATTCCACTGTCGACCGACTTCAAAAAGTCTGCTAGACAGAGATAAGGTTCTACACCTTGTCTCGGGAAAGTAAAGGTATGCAGAATCTCGGCTGTATTCTGTGGATTATACACGATAATATCGTTACCACTGGATTGTGCCGGGAAGAATTGATACATCGCATGAGGAGTAATCGTACCTTCCAGCATCGCTTGATGTAGAATGTCATCCACAGTCCCTTTTAACTCAACAGTCCGTTGATCACCAGCAGCTAACTGAGCTTCTACAGAACCACGTAGTCCCAGATGATGACCCAGCAGCATTTGCATGTTCACATAAGGGATAATATGCCCTAATGGATAATTACGAATGACATGACGTTCTAAATCCGGTGGAACAAATACAGGAGCATCTGGAGAAATTTTGGAGCGTACTGCTCTTGTTAGCTTAGGAAGCTCTTGCTTTGGAGCTACCGCAACAGCCGCTTCAGCTTCCACGCGAATTTCCTCGGCAATTTTCTCCCGTTCAACTGGGTTCATCAGCCGATTAGCAATATCAAGTCCATCCATAGCATCCTTAGCATACAGTACTAAACCATCATACTCAGGGCGTATCCGTGTTTTGGTGAACTTACGAGTCAGAGCAGCACCGCCCACCATAATCGGCACATCAATCCCTGCCGTCCGTAAGTCTTGTGCAGTCAGCACCATTTGCTGTGCCGATTTTACGAGCAGTCCAGACAATCCGATCGCATCAGCTTTTTCTCGACGAAACGCTTCGATAATGGTCTCAGGTGGTACTTTTATACCCAAATTAATGATCTGATAACCATTATTCGATAAGATGATCTCCACCAAATTCTTACCAATATCATGTACGTCACCTTTTACGGTTGCCAGCATGATTTTACCTTTTACCGATGTCTCATCCTTCTTCATAAACTGCTCCAAATGACCAACAGAAGCCTTCATTACTTCAGCGCTTTGCAGCACTTCGGCAACAATCAATTCATTGTTATTAAACAATCGTCCAACCTCTGACATCCCTGCCATTAACGGACCATTGATAATCTCCAAAGGTCCTGATTTGGTAAGCGCCTCATTCAGATCCGGAATGAGCCCTTCTTTCGTGCCTTCAACCACGTAAGAAGCCAGGCGCTCTTCTAGGGACAGGTTAGAAATCTTTTCTTTTTTCTCAATCTTCTTCCCACGGAAGGCGGCAACAAAAGCAGCAAGCGTGTCGTCATTCGTATTATAAATTAACTCCTCAGCAAGACGACGGTCTTCAGCAGGAATAGAAGCATAACGTTCTACCTTCTCGGTATTTACGATCGCATAGTCCAAGCCAGCCTTAGTACACTCATAGAGGAATACTGAGTTCAGCACTTCACGTCCAGCTTCCGGTAACCCAAAGGAAACGTTACTGATCCCCAAGATCGTATGAACACCTGGAAGAGCTTCTTTGATCAAACGAATGCCATCTATTGTTTCTTTGGCCGAGCCGATATATTGTTCATCCCCGGTGCCTACAGGGAACACAAGCGTATCAAATATAATATCTTCTGCCGCTAAACCGTACTTATTCACCAGTAAGTCATAAGAACGTCTAGCAACTTCCAATTTATCTGTAGCCTTGATCGCTTGTCCAGTCTCATCAATCGTACCCACAACAATAGCTGCGCCATACTTGTGAATCAAAGGAGTGACCAGCTCGAATTTTTCTTCACCATCTTCAAGGTTAATAGAGTTAATTATCGCCTTACCTTGACAGTACTGTAATGCCAGATCAATAACATTAGGGTCGGTAGTATCAATCATCAAAGGAACTTTAACCTTTTTTACAACCAATTCTAGAAACAACTTAATATCTTCAGTCTCATCACGGTCCGGATCTTGCACGCAGACGTCGATCACTTGCGCACCGCTCTTCACCTGTGCACGGGCAATTTCTGAGGCTTCCTCATATTTACCTTCGACGATAAGACGTTTAAACTTGCGTGACCCTAATACATTCGTACGTTCGCCTACCATGTATGGACGGTTGTCGTTCTCAATATAAATAGGTTCAATCCCTGAAAGTGCCGGTGGATGATTTCCTGCAAGCGGACGTGGAGGGAATTGTGAAAGCGCCTCAGACATAGCACGGATATGTTCCGGTGTCGTTCCGCAGCAACCCCCAGCAATGTTAAGCCATCCCTTTTCTGCAAACGCAGCAATTTTACGCGCAAGCGAATCAGGAGATTCATGATAATGCCCATTCTCGTCTGGCAGTCCAGCGTTCGGATAACAACTTACAGCTGCAGAAGAGATTGCAGAAAGTGAACGAATATGATCACGCATGAACTCTGGACCCGTCGCACAGTTCAGACCTATAGAGATAGGCTTCAGATGTTCTAAAGAAATATAGAATGCTTCAATGTTCTGACCGGCAAGTGTGGTGCCCATCGGCTCTATTGTTCCCGAGATCATCACTGGCAATTTGATACCCGTCTTCTCAAATGCATTTCGAATACCTATACTTCCAGCTTTCACGTTCAGCGTATCCTGAGAGGTCTCAAGCAATAATGCATCTACAAGACCATCAATCAATGCCACTGCCTGTTCCTCGTAGCTATCAACGAGCTCTTGGAAAGTGACGCCCCCTGTAACAGAGAGTGTCTTTGTTGTAGGACCCATCGCACCTACGACATAGCGGGGACGATCTGGTGAATCATATTTATCAACGGCATTGCGGGCTAGCTTTGCTGCAACCAGATTAATTTCACGAGCCCGCTGTGGAATATCATATTCAGCAAGTACAACAGACGTTGCACCAAATGTGTTCGTTTCAATGAGATCAGCACCTGCTTCAAGATACTGCTCATGAATCGTCTGAATGACTTCTGGACGGGTTAATACTAGCATTTCATTACAACCGTCCAATTCTTCCCCACCAAAATCCTCACCTGTCAAAGGCACCTGTTGGATCATTGTGCCCATGGCACCATCTAGAATTAATATTCTTTGTTGTAAGCTTTCCTCAAGTGTATATTTAGCCAACGTAAAGTCCCCCCAGTAAAACATTAGAGTAAGTTTAGCAGAATAAAGGAATTTCGAAAAGCCTTCCTTTCCACTCTGCATTATCTGTAATTACAGGAAATGCTATTCTTTTAATTATGGTTTCACAGAGAGTTCTTTATTAGGCATAGAATGCTGAGTTCTTGCAGTTACGTGTGATGTAACAATATATTGTCCTTCTTTCGCAAGTGTTCCTTCTGCTTGATAGATTCCATCACCGACTAGCTTCCCTTTAAATTCAATTTTCTGTTCACTATCATCTTTGCTCACAATTTCGAACAGAACCTCTTTCGCATCATCCACTGCCTTGTTGTCTTGCGTCACCACCGCCTCAAAGGTCACCTTCTGATTTACAACAACCTCTTCAGGACTCCAATGTAACTCAACCTTAATAGGCTCCATAGACATGTCCATGTTCATGTTCATATTATGTACGCCAGAATGTTTAGATTGGTCTGATGAACATCCTCCCAATACTAAAAGTGTTGCGCCTAATAATAAAGGAACTATTGTTCTTGAAATCTTCATTTAGATTCCTCCCAGTCGATTTGAATACTAAGAATCTACCAATTCATGTTATACATTCTCCATCTATTATACACATTATTATTGGTTTTTCAGTATTTCGCATCAATTCAGCTAAACTCTTGTGACCTAGATCATATACTAGTAAATCTCATCTATCGTACTAAAAATGATTTAGATATAAAAAAGACAGCAAGTCTCCTAGTAACTAGGAACTCACTGCCTTCTTAAAGCTTAAATGAATGAAAGCCTCAGCTCAATTTTATAAAGATTGGACTAATGATAGAAGCTCTCCAAGATGTTTGATTTCATAATCCGGCTGAATTTCCGGATCTGGCTGTTTGCCTTTTCTATTAATCCAAACCGTAGTCAAACCTGTTGCCAACCCACCACGAATATCCGTTGTAAGCTTATCTCCGACCATAACGCCTTGCTCAGGTGAAATATCCAAAAGCTCTAGGGCATGCAGAAAAATTTCCTTATCCGGCTTTCCTTTGCCGAAGCTTCCAGAAATCACAATGTGATCAAAGAAAGGAACGATTTCGGGTACACCATCCAGTTTTTCTTGTTGCAATGCAGGGCAACCATTGGTCAGAAGCAATAGCTTCACTTTACCCTGCAGCTCTTCAAGCACCTGAATCGTTTCATCATAAATGTAAGGCCGATTTCTACGCTCTGCTGCGAATTTGGCTGCTAATGTCCCAGCAAGAGCTTCGTCCTCTACACCAAGTGCTGCAAGACCACGACGCCATGCCTCTTTACGATATCCCGGTGCAAGCTGCTCCAATTGACGAAATTCCGGCTGTTCACCTGCAGTAAAGTTCCCCCAAAGTGCTTCAAACGGATTAATCCCAATCATTTTTGTAAACGGGTTCGTTTCGTAGGATTCATAAAGTCCTATGGCTTCTTTACGCACCGCAATTTCCAGCTCTTGTGGATCAATCGTATCCCCAGCGGCTTCACATGCAGAACGAAATGCTTCATTGACGCTCCGATCATCCCAGAGCAGTGTATCATCAAGGTCAAATAGTACGGCGGAAATTGGCATTACAGGTCTCCCTCTCCCATGGCTGGTTAATTTCTATTCGTGAATTACTTCAATTTGGTGAGCTTTTGCGAATGCTTCCAGTCTAGTCCCCATCGCAGTTGTATCATAACGATTCATAAGTCTGGTAAAAATCCATTTCGTGCGTTTGCCTTTATGCTTAATGACAACTGCTCCACGCGAGAGGATGATTTTCTCAATATCAGAAGCTGGCAGATAGCGTTCGCGATTGAATTTTATAGTAGATAGTCTAGCATTCTCTACCTTCAAGTACGGACGTCGGAAGAACAGAAGTGCTGCTAGTAAGTAGTACAAAACGACTCCTAACCAGTTCATAAGCATACCATTACCTTTGGCTTGGTCCACTGAACCAATCATCCAAAACATAGTACCTAGCACTAATAACACTACTGGAAATGCAATGTTACGGCCTTTAAAGATTTCGGTGTTCTTCCCAGGAGATTTAGATTTAGATGCGTAAATCGTTTCCTTCCCCTGTTTCTTTCTTTGCTTGTTGATTTGCTGCGTGTTGCGTTGAACCATTCTTTCCCAAGAACGGGCCATATGCGTTCCCCCTAGTCATCCAGAAATATCTATGAAAAGGAACAGGGTGTTAATGCTTAAGCCCCTTGTTACCTTGTTCATGCTCATCATTATCAACCAATTCAATCGTATTCAATTGTGCTCGAAAGTTATTGCGGATATTCCCCAAATAAATTTCCCGAAGCTTGGCGCGTTCCGCCGTTTCCTCTTGATTAAGGCCTACGCTCTTCTGTTTGCGTGCCAATTCGTTAATACGCGCGACCAACTCATCAATATTCAAAACTTTCCCTCCCCTTATAAATTAATTCTAACTCTGCCATGAGAAAAAGAGCTTGTCAAGGTTTACTCCCTGCAAGCTCTTCATGTCCTCTTAATATGTTCTTAGAATATTAATAAATAGGTAAAGAGAGAATATCTCCAGCATTAATCTGACTACCTTTTATGCCATTGGATTTCTTAATTCCTTCTATATATACAGCCGTCTTCATATCAGAAGGTTTATTCTCAAGAGCAATACTCCAAAGTGTATCTCCACGTTCAACCACTACGCGCTTCTCATCCTTCATTAAAGTAGTAGATCCTGCAAATACATTACCCACTACTGTAAGTCCTGATAGTACGAGCACAATGATCAATGTCAGCTTAATAACAAAATCTCTACGGAACAAACGCATCAAGCCTTCAAGCAAAAACTCTGTGATTTCTTTAATCTGAGCTGAATAACGGGTAATAGGATTATGTCCTAAAGATTCAACCACTGGGGCTTTATCGTAGATGCTACGGTATGTACTGTATTTTAACATGAATATCATCCTCCAAACACTTGTTCTCACTTCCAAAATCATAATAACACGAACATGTGTTTTGTTCAATACTATTTTAGAACAATTGTTCTCTTTTTTTCAGAGGTCAATATTTACCATATTATTCATCTAAGAACCTGCTCTTACCATTTAGATGAAGGAAATGTAATCAATACAAGACTACCATTTATTAACTCTATCGAATTAATATTTATAATAGTTAGAACTTATGTTTGTGCGAACGGTAGTTCTATGTTATAATTTTCCCAAACATTACTATATGGGGTTGATTCCAATGTCAAAGATTTCAAGTCGCCAGCTGGCGATCCTGGAATTTATACGTAGCGAAGTCCGCAGCAAGGGTTATCCTCCTTCCGTCCGGGAGATTGGAGAAGCTGTTGGTCTTGCTTCCAGCTCCACAGTTCACGGTCATTTGGATCGGCTAGAGAAGAAGGGACTTATCCGTCGAGATCCAACGAAGCCTCGTGCGATAGAATTGCTTGGCCAAGAGGATTCTGAGAATGTGCACCATTTCGCACAAACCGTCGCTCGAATTCCTGTCGTAGGTAAGGTTACCGCCGGGGTTCCTATCACTGCTACTGAGAATATTGAAGACTACTTTCCCCTTCCAACACACTATGTTGGAGATAACAAAGTATTTATGTTATCGGTTCAAGGTGACAGTATGGTCGAAGCTGGGATTATGAATGGTGACTATGTTATTGTTCGTCAACAACAAACGGCTGATAACGGAGATATCGTTGTAGCTATGACCGAAGAAGATGAAGCAACCGTTAAGACTTTTTATAAAGAACGTGATCATATACGTCTTCAGCCGGAGAATCCGGCGTACGAGCCTCTTCGCCTTAATCGCGTGACCATTCTCGGCAGAGTTATCGGATTATTTCGAGATATCCACTAAGTATGCACTCCTACCAAAAAGGCTGTTCCGCGAATGCGGAGCAGCCTTTTTTTCTATGCATTTAGCTTAACCCCATCTGGAACATATGTTCCCGTAGGCTAAAATGACCATTTTTAAGAATAACCGTTTAGGCATCCTGCTCATATCTTAATTAGAAAGGAGTGTGCACAATGCCAAATTACCGGATTATAGTTGATCTGACGCAGCGTATGCTTTATCTTCTTGATAACGACATTGTGATCAGGGGCTTCCCAGTCGGAATCGGTAAAATGTTAACTCAATCACCACTCGGTGAATTCACAATCATTAATAAACAACCCGATCCAGGCGGTCCATTTGGGGTCTTTTGGATGGGACTATCTAAGCCTCACTATGGGATACATGGAAATAATGATCCCTCATCCATAGGGCACGAAGTATCCCATGGTTGTATTCGTATGTACAATGAGGATGTGTTAGCACTAGCTGCGATTGTTCCAATTGGAACACTAGTAACGATCAGAAATTAAATCTATCCATAGATAAACACGCCTCACTCCTTGCTTAACGGAGGGGGCGTGTTTGTATTTATGTATTTTTGATGACCTAATAGGAATTATGTGGTTATATGTCGAATAATGTTAACAGGATTTCAAATTGAAAGGAAGTGTTTCGTTTTGAACAACTCAAAAATTAGAACCCTCGTCGATTTTAAAGTCGATGCACTTGTTAAACTCTCTGGCTTATTGTTAAATAACGATCAAGCTAGTGGAAAAAAAGTAAATCTACTCACCTCATTTGGCAGTATTCAAGGGACCATCTCCCCTTCCACCTCCAATAAAGAGGATGTTTTTGACTTAAAATCTCTAATGGATGATGTCATTGTAGATGAATACATATCTTATTTAGGTGCGGAACATCCCGATAAAAATTTCAGTTATAACTTTGTAGTCCTTAATGATGTTTCTGTTAGACCCTATGCTAGCTATGAATCTCCGATCGAATACAAACAGCTAATTGTTTATACCGATCAAATCACAGCCTTCAATTTCTTATGATTTTGACATATTTATTTTAAAAAGCTCTCAACAAAGCACTCAGCAGTTGCCCCAATTTTGCATTCAGCTTGCAAAATCGGCAGAACTCTGGGTGCTTTCTCCTTTTCTAATCAGTAGTCGTTTCCTAAATTCCCACGATTTTCGATTATAACAGATACTAGTAGAGAGGATTCAAGCATATCTTTCAATAAGCAATAAACCTTGCTCTACTGAGATCATTGGAGGTGTGGTTAGATGCTGATTTTTTTGATGTACATGTTTGGCATTTTAGGGGTAGTCTTAATGCTAAGTGCCGGTATTCTAGAATTGAAAAAACTATCTACTTCTTCTGAACTGTCTAAGCTCTTAAACGCAATCTCCTCTTTTAACATCATATTCACCAAAACATTCATTCCCCCCAATCAATCTCACTTGATCGCGCTTAACGAATCTTATAAAAAAATAGCTATAGGCACCAGCGATCCGAAAACAAGAAAAAAGGCTATAGCAAAGCTATACTCCTTCGAAAATGTATTGGGTTCAGAGATTGTCGTTAACGCACTAACCCTTTCAAAGGTATCTAAAAGACAACAAAACAGTAAAACAACTGCTTCAAGTGCGGATATTAATGTGCTTAATAGCGCTGACGAAGAGGCTGATGTTATCGAGGAACTTACGCTTAAAATATACATGAATAGCAATGAAATACCTATGTATAGCATTTCCTTCTTGCCAGGCTTATTGCCCATTCAACAATCCGACAATCAGTACAAAGAAGCTTACTCCCAGGTACAGCAATTGCATGCGTTCTTTAGGTCGATCGTATCCGAATAAACACACCTCTTTCGCCCCTTATTACTTCACTTTACTTTTCCAAAATAGAAATTTTGAAAATCTTAAGGAATGACAAAAAACGGTCCTTTTGGGAGGGCCGTTTTTGTTTCAGCCAACATTTATTTTAAAACTGCACACTAAATCCGTTAAATTGATGAATACCCGTACCATGAGCGACAAGATCTCGTTCACGTAATTCACGAACTGCCTTCATAACCTCTTGCAAAATAACTGGATCTAGACCCAACGTATTATGAGAACCGAATACTTGAGATACATTTGGAATTTGTGCAATCTTTTCTAAAGAAGCCACTAAATCTGCCGGGCTAGTAGAGGGATAAAAAGCATAAATTGGCGTAATATCATACAACAAATCTCCTGTAAACAGATACCTGTTGGCATGATCAAAGATGCTAATATGACCTGGTGAATGACCCGGTGTGTGGTAAATTTCTAATCTACGCCCGCCTAAATCAAGCACATCTCCCTCTCGCAATAGAGCAGTTGGTTTCCCTTGAAAAGGCGTATACGTATTAGGATCAAACGTCTCAGGAACAGGTAGAGTAATATCTCGGCTCATATCTTTTCTGATCTGGGCAAGGGACAAACCTCGTATTCCATTAATTAGCCAATCCTCATCCTCTTTATGAACATAGATCGTCTCAAATTGTCCATGACTGCCTATATGGTCTGCATGCACATGCGTAGTGATGACAGCGATAGGTAACTCCGTTAACTGATCCGTTATTCTTTTTATATTATCGATGCCTAATCCCGTATCAATCAACACCGCTTTCCCTTCCCCTAACAGCAAAAAAGAGTGCACCTTTTCCCAATGTCCATATTCACTGATTGCATAAGTAAGTGGATCAATTTTCGTGACTGTGAACCATCGATCTTGAATCAAGTATGAACCTCCATTCCGTTCCATTTCTCCCTTACCTGCTCTTCACCTTTATAATAGTCTGCTTGTTGATCTGCCTGATAAATTTCTTGATAGGGGAGAATGTTGATTTTACCTGAGTCCGGATATTCGCAAACATCTATGCCCTGGTTCGTTCGGAGATCAAGATACTTGCAAAGTGCATCCGTATGATTATAAAGTTGATGCGCTCCTTCAGGTCCCATTTCAAAAAATAGCACATCACCTTCAGAAACCTCAGTAAAACCCTCGGGAGTTCTTAACATCGCTTTTCCCGTCAAAATCACAAATATTTCTTCAGCGTTTCTATGAAAATGATAAGGAAAGGAATACTTATCTGGATCAAGCGATCTAATGTCGAAGACAAGATGTTTAGAATTAGCGATCTCAGCTAACCTCTCACTCGTATGCCAAGCAAACTCAGGGATCGGTGATAACTTTTGCTTAAACGATACTGTATTTTCATTAAAAATCTTCGCCAAATATAACACCCCTCATCCTTTATGCCGTTCTTTCAATATAATCGGTTTGGTACTTTATGTAAATAATGATTATTAGGTTTAACAATGAAAAAGCCCCGCCAGCTTTGGCGAGACTCTTATGTGAGATATCCTATTTATTTTGAAGAACGATTTTGATTTCTCCATCTGAACTAAAACTTAAAACTGTAAAATCAGTATTGATTTCAAGTTCTTTCCAATCCTTAGGAAGCTGGTAAGCTAGTTTGCCACGAATTTTCTTTCCCGCAGCTAAAGCGCCGTCCATTGTTCCTATTTGACTATCCAAAGTATGAGCCATGAGATCTTCATTTATGGAGAAGCTGTCTTGATACGCATTGAACATTAGCATGGAGCTTACCATATAATCTTTACTGGAAATATTCTCAAGTATAATTCCGATTTCTACAAACTCATTACCCTCTGATGGTTTTACATAATCGTTTCCCTTAGGCTTATCAAGAGATTCAACTGTAAGCTTAAAATTCTTAGTTGTGATGGTTTGTCCAACTTCAGTGATCATCGTTTCTTTTGGCTCTTCAGTAGGCTTGCTGGTAGGCTTTTCCGTTTCGACCGGTTTCTCTGTTGCTGCAGTATCATCTACCTTTGCCACTGCTGGTTCTGATTTTGATACTGTAGGTTCACTATCATTCCCCTGTGATCCAATCACCCCTATTACAACAAAAACAATAATAAGCCAAAACCACCATTTTTTAAAAAAAGGTTTCTTTGTTTTCAATATTCTACTTCCTCTCAGATAATATCCATTTCCAACTTTTGCTAGGAAAATATACCCATATTATCCTATGAAAGATATACCTTTGCAAGAAAAATATAAAATAATGTCAGATGATAAGAATAATTGTGACTGTTATATTAAATTCCATTTTACTAGAACTATAAATATAAAATACCTCAACGACAAAGACATCAAGGGTCTAAAGGTTCTTGTAAAAAGTCATGTATTGCACTCTTCACCACGCTTGAACTTGAGTGAGGTAAAGATCACAAGATATATAAGAGTCCAGCTATAACCAAGGAGAGAATCCCTCCTAAAGCAGACCAATTCGCTACTTTGTTTTTAATTTTACGGTCTTCTTTGGATTCGGAATAAAAATTCCCTCTTTGCTGAGTACCTGTCGTAAATCCTCCAACACATATACCAGAGATCACAAAAAAAGCCAGTCCTATATATATGAATATGCGCATATTAGTGCTCCTCCCAGGAAAGTATTGTATATCTATATATAAGATATTCTAACATTATTCTCCACTACTAATCGGAAAAGTTAAAATGATGTATGGGTATTCTCCTTTTCCATTCGATGGCATGAAGCCGACTCACATACTCATCCCTGACCCGTTTCGTATTGGTGCGCAACAAAAGACCATACCCGATTGAGTATGGTGATAGGATCTATTCTAGACTTAAGGCATTAAGAGGATCGACCCATCCTATTACGATTCCGTTGTCAAAATTAACAATAGATGAACCAAAAAACCATGTGTTTCCATCATTAATTATAGAGCTTGGTGTTCCCATAGACTTTTTAACTGTTTCTTTAGTATCACCGAGTCCAAACTTTGTGATTCCAATTGAGCTAATTGATGCTTCCTTACTACTGGCTATGAATTCTGATGCAGATTCTGTCCCTCTGTCTCTATTCCTTACTGCATCAAACACTGATGTTCCATCTTCATATGTTGGATTTGGTTCGCTTGCAGTTTCAGTAATCAACTGCTTTCTCCCATGATCTAATTCTGCCTGTACACTTTCTATAATTCTTTCTTTGATTTGTTCATTCTGTGAATTTATCGCTTCTAATATTTCATTCTTATAGCTTTCAAACTCACCTAATTTTGCATCTATATTGCCAACAGTGGACCAAGAGTCGCTAAAAAGTATCTTTGTTTCCCCTGTTATTCGATTGATCAATACCGGAAATTTTTGATTGAGTTTATCATACTTATATATTCCAGGGTAGATGAAAATTCCAAAGGCTACAATACATATTATTATAAATACGTACTTAAATATTTGCTGAATCTTAGGTTTCCACATTAATGAATTCCCCTTATGTATCCACATCGGTTGCGGTATTTACTATATCATCTGTAATCTAAACATTTCCTAACAATAACTGTAATCCGGACGATATTTGATTTGCAATCCTAAACCAAATATTGTAATTATAAAAAAGAAGAGAAAGACGCAGTGAGGAAAGGCAGGGTACGATTAAAGATGGACGTCATCATCACTTTATTCACAGCCATTATAAACATCGTCCTCGTGTTCATCTAACTGAACCCGAAAATCAAACCCAACAAAGGGTTTTGAACGAAGGGAAAATGAGAATCCCAAGCGTCTTTTACTTCGATTATAACAGAGGTATATTTAAAAGGAGCAATGAAGCATGACTAGGAAAACTATATACTACCATTGTATATTCAGCGTTTGGCATTAGCGTTAACCCCTTGCTGCTTACCATCATTAAACTTGTAAAGGTGGCCTTTTGCCTGCTCATAGCATAAACATTTGCGAAGTTCTATGGACATCATAACTAAATCCCCCAAAGAAAAAAACCTCAACGCCAAAGGGAGGCCATTGAAAAAGTTTCCACTAATTTGAGACCTACATCTAAGGAGTCAGTTATAACTACGGAGAACATTTGGACTTCCGGCCGCTGTTGTCGTAAGAATTTCTTGAATTGTACCGCTGTTCGCAGATGAGATCCGGAGACAAAGGCGGTCGCTATCGCTCCTACAGTTCCAAATTTCTCCTTCGCTACGCCTCCTCTAATGTTTTTTAAAATCAAATTATACAGGCATCTTATAAAGGGCTGTGTAAACTCCATTTCAGGACCCCCTTCCTCGATCTTTACGAGGAAGGGGGTCCTGTTTTGCTGTAGAATCATTGTATTAATTCTAGGTGGTGACCCGGATGATTTCAAACCAACAATCCCTTAACCTCAGTCCATTTATGCCCATTTACGATATTGTCGTACCTAAAGATAATATGGACCTTGTGGATTTTTCTTTCATCCATGAAGAATTACAGAATAACTATTGCCTTGATAATGGTCGTAATGCCGTGCCTCCGATTCGTATGTTTAAATATTTATTGCTCAGGTCGATCTTTGATCTATCCGATGTGGATGTCGTAGAACGTTCCAAGTATGACATGTCCTTGAAATACTTTTTAGATATAGCGCCGGAAGATGAAGTCATTAATCCTAGTTCGCTTACGAAGTTTCGTAAACTTCGTTTGTGAAACTGCTCGACATGCTAATTCAAAAAAATCACTCATTTGGTATGACCTCCAGTTATTAAATCAATTGATGGTAAGTATTTATTAATTTATAATCAAGTTGGATGATGAGGGCTGTGCCCAATCCTTCTTTCTCGGCCTCTCCCCTACACTGAAAATTGGTTTTATTCGAATTACGAGGTGAATTTTATGAACGGCAAGAAAGTTATAATTATTCTTCTGTCCATCTCTTTACTTGGTGTGGTTACTTACTTCGGAATAGCTTATGGATTACTATGGTTTATCTTTAATGGTTGATCACTAAAATTATTCGGTTTGCAAAATATGGTATAATTTTGTCGTTTCCACAGTTTGTACATTCGTTATATTTCCGCATATGATTTATTGATTCAAGGTCATTCATGATCTATTCGCCCTCCTTGGGTGCTGGGGTATCTGGGTAAAGGATGTCAAGCGTCTGTAAGGATCATAATCATCATTGCTACACTGCTATGCTGGAATTTTTCGAACCTTTTCTCGATTGCCTCTTTCAGTCGTTGTTCCCGTCCCTCTGCTGCTATTGCCACTCCGTAATTGTTCATTGCAAGCATTCTCCATTCGTCAGGAGACTGCCTCAACTGTTCATAGGTCATGGGTGTTTTTTGAGTTTTTCCTAACTCATTCATCTCTTATATCCTCCTTGTGTAGATAGAGAGGGTTAACTCTCTAACCCTCTTTTACCGCTTGAGCTTGTTCGGTCGATTCGGGGGCCTGTGGCAAATATTCAACCCTAAATCCTCTGATTTTCTCTATCTTCCATGGAACGCTATCGACTTCCATCCGTCCATTTATGAAATATTTATCAATTTCGAAACACTTTTAAGTTTGCTCTTGTATCCTCTCACCCCTTAATAGATTGGTATTGTGGTGTATCTTCGTACTGCGCAGTAAATACTTTAATTAGATCCTTTTTTTTGAAATTTGTTATAATAAAATAAAAACATTTTAATGAGGTGTTATCTTGCAATATTATTTTTTAATACCGTTGGCATTTGTTTGGGCAATTCCCTTGGTTTTACTGTTAAAAGGTGGAACCAAAGACAAAGTTCCAGATAAACCTGCTAGCATAGAGAAAAAACTTGACAGAATAATAGAATTGCTTGAAAAAGATAAGGGTGTATAATCACTTTTATCTTTTTTTATGTCGCAGTATGCGTCTACTGGGCATAGAGTTATCGCAATACTTACATTCAGAGTGCATCGTGTATCTCTCCTTATGGGCTATACCCAATTAATGGCTTAGGCTTATTTTGAAAATGGGTTACTGCCCAGTACATTGGCTAGGCATCAGCATAGGATGACGTATAACCAATTGGGAGGTAATATGTTGAACTATCCAATGAATCAAATGAACTCAATGCATCAAATGCACCAAATGCCACAATCCATCGTGGTATACCCTGTTGATCCATATGTTGTAGAAACCTTAAAATCCGTTATTGGAAAACAAGTCGTGTTAGAAACTACTCGTGGTGGAATCAGCGGATGCGTAGTTGATGTCAAACCAGACCATGTTGTGTTAGATGCTAGAGGTAGAAAGTTCTTTGTCCGGATATGTGAGATTGTTTGGATCATGCCTGAGTAATTTACGATTATGAGGAGCTGTGAAAACAGCTCTTTTTTGCATGTCTTGTTGCCTTGCAGTTATTTGTTCTTTCTTCCCGATCCATTCCACCTTTATAACGTTGTTATATAAATTTTCTAATCTTCAGATCGGCCATTTTCTTGAAAAGATCCCTATGCAGCATAGCCATTAAGAGCATCAAACCATAAGTATTCACCATGCCGTTCCCGAAACACATCAATCCTATATTGCAGTATTTTCAACCACGAGGCCAAACGTGATAGGTTGTTGTTCCAGGCTCTGATAAGCATTGCTGGCAGATACCATCCGTTTCTTTTATCAATTCTTTTACTATGTTTGGCGAAAACTCTGCTCGTGGCATTTTGTGGGCACTTAATAAATGCAATGAAAAAAAATGCTAAATTGCCCACAAAAAAAACCCTCAACGCCAAAGGCGTCAAGGGTTTTAAAGTCCTAGTAAAGAGTCATGTATTGTGCTCTTTCCCACTCGTGAACTTGTGTGCGATTTAGATCCAGCGCTAAGTTTAAGGTAGTAAGGGGCGTAAATACCTTATATTAATGAAGAATTTTTTTTTCGAAACAGTTATATAGGGTTATTAACTGTTATATCTGGGGGCAAAACGGGGGCGATGTTGGGGGCGCCCCTGTTTATGTCTTCTATTAATATGTACCTATAAAGTTTAAAGTTAATATTTCAATATGATAGGTAATTCAATTCGAAAAGTGGTGCGTTAATTGACATACATGAACCACTACTAGTAATTATTGAACCAGAAGCACTCGAGAAATTTGACTTCGAATCACTGCCATCAGGATGGGCTGAATTTGATATATGACCCATCAAATTATAATACCTCGTCAGCATTATCACTGACGAGGCGATTTTTACAATCGTATTAGCAAGGTGTCTTATTGAGCTATCGTTCCTCGTTAGCTTAATAACGATTTACTCTTGGTGTATGCCTTTAAGTCCTCCATAATGGTCTACGATTTCTCTCAAGCCGTCCAGTGTTTCAATAAAAAAACTTTGATTGCTTTCTATCTCAAATTTCAATTCATTGTCTTGATGTGCAAATTCCTTGAAGTAACCTTCTATTACGACTTGCCCTCGATTATTAAAATTAATGTCAATTTTTAGGTTTGCTTCTGAATTACAAAATGTTGCAATGCCCATTAAATCGGTGTAACACCGAGCTAACTGATTATAGAACTCGTACGTTTGACCCGTTGAAAACCATAACTCGCCTTTTACGTAATAGTTCCCACTCTTTAATTCTGCGGTTCCTCTTACGTCATAGCCACCAAAATGGCTTGTCGCATTCGGGTACCCGAATACCTCGTCTAAAGTAATGTTCACATAACAACCCTGCTTACCTCGAACAACAAATTCGTACATCAGACCCCCCCGCTTAGTTACACATCTTATTAGTTATCCTGCCCATTAGTTGAACTTTCTTATCAAAAATATGGAAATGTTTTTTTGAAGAATGTATAAAATCATTAAACTTTTTGGAGACAAAGGTGAATAAGGATAACGCTCATTTTGTATAATTTTGATAAATAACCTGTGATGACATTGCAGTTAATTCACAGATTGTGTACCCTTTGGTGATTAAATCGTGAATTATATACATACCAATGAAATATCCGCTTAAAGGATATTCGGTAGCATCATCACCACTCCACATAAAAAACTGACTCATTTTCTCTGCGGTCAAGGGTGTCCCAAATTCGTTTACAACCGCCTTTTCTAACGAATTTTTATTATTCATGAGTTCCATTATTTTATTTATTGGCAATCCCATTACTTCCGCCACTATCTCAATAGTTAAGTCAAAATCACAACTGCCATATCTGAAAGCGACAGGACAATAAGTGCCCAAACCTTCCGAGATTACCCGTTCGGTGAAGTCAAACATATCTATGTTTTGTAAAATAGCACCGCGCACCATATGATTTAATTCATGCGGAATTAATGATTCGACGTTTGATTCACTTATATTTCGGTCAATTCCAATGTAAGCATAGGGGTTTCCGTGATTAACCGGAAGCGCAACGCCTCCGTGCATACCTAGGTCAAGCCCAATGTATAAATCAAAATCGCCATGATAATTCAACAATTTAATGGTTTTATTCACTGCATTGACAATCTTATCAACAATACCGTTATCTATATTTTCTTTCGCTTTCGCAAGACAAGAATTAAAGTCACACTGTTCTATCATTGATTGCAAATTGCTAATATCAGTCATATAAAAATACTTAAAAATACCGTCATATAAATCTGGATATTTTTCAGTATAACACTTATAAGCGTTAAATTTGCCCTGAATTTTTGTCATGTTGCACATCTCATTGTAGTTGTCAATCATATTTATTATTCTCATCTTAACAACTCCCAAAATATAATTTTTAAATTTCCGAATAGACAGCATCGTAGTCATTTCATTCCTCCAAAGATTGGATATTTCACATTAAATATTCGTGGGAAAGTATTCCATTCCTTTTTTGGAATTGTGTTAAACTGCCCGTTAGCTTAATATGTGGGTGTACTAGATTTTTTCAACAGGGAAGTATAAGTACAATTCTCCACTACTATCTTTTGGATTATAGAATTCTTGAATTGCTCCGACAATTTGATAATTGTTCTTAGGTAAATAATCCGAAAGCATATGATTCAAAATATTTTGATACGAATCTTGGGTACACTTTGTTACAACATATTTAAAGGCAGGAATAATCCACTTTGTCCATCCATTAGGAGGAGTTGCATCGTCTGTAACTTCGCATCCTGCTAAATATTTCCCTTCTTCTTTCCATCTTTCAAAATTCCCACTGACATCACTCATTGCTCCCCAAATCCCAACAATGTTTCCTTCGGCATCTAACTTTGCAAGATTGCTGATCTCTACAAAGTTCTTATCTGCTTCATGCCATAATGGTGGTATCCATTTTGAACTCTCAGATGAAAAACCCTCTCCCATTTTACCAATAACTGAAAATCGCTGTTTTTCGATTATTCCTACCACTTTTATAACCTCCTAAAATAAAAGACAACCCATCTTTAGTGTATTTTACCATAGCATTCTTCCGAAAGATCATTCAACTATCCTGCCCGTTCGTTTAAGTGGTCACCTCTATTTTAATCCATTCACAAACGTCACAGTGATGGGACTTAATCTTTTTCAACTTTTGTTCTCTTCGAACGTCTCGGACATAATTCCAGATAGCAAGCTCGGAATTCCAACCCTTTCACCGTTCTATTTTCTTTATATCAATGAGCCTATAGAAGTATAAAATAAAATAATTTTCATTCAAACAAAACCAGAAGTAAGTGAATAGTTACGAAATGAAGTAGAAAATATTACCTTATTCTGATAGACTACTCCCAGAATCATACATTGGGGGTATTTATTTTTTATGAAAAGAATTATTGTTCCAATCTTCATGTCACTTGTTTTATTGTTGATGCCTGTACTTGCTGAGGCACATCCAGGACGCACAGATTCAAATGGCGGTCACTATTGCCGTACCAATTGTGCAAAATGGGGGCTAGAAAACGGAGAATACCATTACCACAATGGTGGAAGTTCAGATTCAAAACCGGCTGCCACTGCTAAACCAGCTGTTAAACCTACCGCGAAACCAACAGCAAAGCCTACTGCTACACCAGCTCCAACTTTGCTTTTACCAAAGAAGCAAAACGTTGGCACACTTCAGGTCTACTTTTTCGATGTTGGACAAGGTGACTCTACCCTAATACGGACTCCGAATAATCAATATGTCCTCATTGACGGAGGTAATAACGATCAGGGTAAAAATGTAGTAAAGTACCTAAATGCTCTTGGTGTAAAGGCACTTGATGCCATGGTTGCTACTCATCCTGACGCAGATCACATTGGTGGGCTAGATGATGTTCTCAAAGCGCTAGATGTTAAATCTGTCTACGCTCCAAAGGTTACACATACCACCGAAACATACAAAGATTTTTTGACCGCTGTAAAGAATGAGGGCCGTACCATCAAACCAGTGACCAAAGGCGTTACCATTCCTTTAACTGGTGTTGAGGCGAAGTTCCTGGCTCCTATTAGAACGTATGGAGATAATCTTAACGACTGGAGTGCTGTCTTAAAGGTCACTTATAAGAACAAGTCCTTCCTCTATACTGGTGATGCTGAGAAAGCATCAGAAAACGACATGTTAGCTGATGGCATGAGTTTAAAAGCTGATGTATTAAAAGTTGGGCATCACGGCTCCAGTAGTTCAACCAGCAAAGCATTCCTTGACGCCGTTAAACCACAGTACGCAGTAATAAGCGTCGGTAAAAACAACTATGGGCATCCAGATTCGGGGATTCTTACAAGGTTAAAAAATGCGAATACTTCAGCGTTACGAACTGATCAAAAAGGAACTATTACTGCAATAAGTGATGGCAATAAAATCACTTTTACATCGACTAAGGGGGCCAAGTAAATGCGGAAAGGAATCATTGATCGCATCGAGGGTGAATATGCCGTCATTGAATTTGATGGTAAGACCGAAGATGTCCTTAGATCAGAACTACCTGCAGAGGTTAAGGCTGGAGACACTCTTGTTTTCGGAGAAGGCAAGGTCATAATTGATACTGAGGCTACAGCCTCGCGGAAAGAAGAAATCGATAGTTTAATGGACGAATTGTTTGAAGAATAAACTTATGCCCCAGCAGCTCTTGTTGGGGCATTTTTTATGTACTCACCTGAATCACATCATCAATATTAATCCAGTCATAATCATTTTCCATTTGCAGCTTGATTCGTCTTAGATGCCTGTCTATGGTCATCACAACTCCCCGGATCTTAATATCTTGAACCGGTTCATACTGAGTGATTGTTATCTGCTCCTGATACCGTTTCGAGTAAGCGAGCAACTGATCAATCAATTCCCACTCCTGAGCGTCAAGCACCGGCTTTTTACGGTCTCTCCACTCCTGACCTCGCTCATCACTGATAATCCGAATCTTATGTTCAGGTAGCATCATCCTACTGCAATCCCAAATGCTCTCCAGTTTCTTAACCATGCTGTCTGCCCTCCTAGTAATCTGTCCAGTAACTTGTATGGCCGCCGTCCAAGCCCCATGTAACTGATGCTGGTCGATCTCCAGTTCGTTCCCATCCCTCAACGACAACTGCACTCTCTAGCGGTTTCCCGAACTCCCACAGAATGTAGTTATCCTCCGCCAATTCCTGCAGCCCAGCTCGAATCTTTTCTGGTGTCCGCCCACTCTTTGTCTCCAATATCTCAAGTGATGGCATGTACCCGTGATGCACTGAGCAATGCCTCATGATCATTAGTAACTTGCGGGCCGTATCACTAAGCATGGCGTTTCTCTTGTAGAGGTCGCCAGGATAATATCCCAGCTGCTAAAAAAACACGTGGTTCACCAGTGGTTAAACAGTTAGCCCTAATTCGACCATCACGAATACCGAGGATCTCAATCTTGCGTTGTGTAATCTTGCCCGCTTTGTCCTGGTATATGATTTCAATGGTTTGACCTACGCTCATTTTCATGTGATCTCCTCCAAAAAAACAAGAACGTATGTTTGTATTATAATAGAACATACGTTCTAAATACAATAATTAGTATATTCCACAATTGGAATATACATGTATAAATGATGAACATAATCTTTATATTCCAAATATAAGAAATATTGTTTAGACACATCTCTCCATATACCATATCATTGACAAAACAAATTAAAAAAGGTGGAATACTACGTGTCCAAAAGGGTAAAAATCACAACTTTTTCACTCATCGCTATTTTATTAATCACATTTATCTCATCGTTTTCTTTGTCAACGTATGCTTACCCGAGTGGTTTATTAAACGGAAAGTCTATTTATCAGTCTTCTACTTTAGGTTCTACAACGGGCTATCAGACAACTAAGTGGACTGATAATGAAGACGGAACAACTGAGATCTTGAGTAGTTTGTATCATTATGGATGGTATAAATTCTCAGAACCAGTATCGATCGATAGCTATCAGCTTAAAACAGTTACTCTTGCTCCTGGACTACAACTTATTTTTTATGATGCAAGCAATATACCCATCGCCACTATAGATCCTCTTGTGATGACTGCAGTAAAGACTAAAATACCAGTTGTTAATAACGTGTCGATGGTGGCTTTATTTAATAGTACAAACAATCTTATTACAATAAGCGAATTTGATGTATTTGCACCGACTGCAACAGCTACGCCATCACCAACGCAGATAGCAACGGCTACTCCAACTACAATACCTACAGAATCTCCCGAACCCATAATATCACCTGTGCCAACCCCTACGGCTACGCATAATGGTGATCGTGCAATTCTTACATTGGCAATAAGTACAGGTATTGAAAAGGAATTTGATCTACCTATGTCTGAGGTCATTACATTCCTTAACTGGTACGACAGTGCTTCGGGATCTGATAAGTTTGGAATTAACAAGCATGATAATAACAAAGGACCTTTCAGCAAACGCACTGAATATGTGGTACACGATAAGATACTCACCTTTGAAGTAAGTGAGTATACAATTCAATAAACAAAATAACCCCGCCAACCACTTAAGGTTGACGGGGTATTTTTTATACACAGTTATGCCAAAACCATTCTAAATTCAAATTCATTTCTCATGTAATATGCATCAGCAACCTTAACGCTGACTGGGCTCCATTTTTGTACTGGACCCTCACAATCAATTACGCAGCCAGCTAGACCACCACGCCGTTCAAGTATATCTACCTGAGACTGTGACAAGGCAGCTGTTAGAAATTCTGCATCCGTCTTCAAGACTTTGTATACATTACTCAATACGATCACTCCTATGCATAATAACGAATCTTCAGGCTTGCTCCAAGATAACCGCAAAGTTCACGGTGCACATATTTCATTTAATATCAGACTTATCATTTAGTTGATATAAAATATTATTCAGGACGTCGATCAATCCATTTCTTTTCATAGCATCTCTATTGGTGAACATCTCTTTAATTTCATCTTTCATCCTGTTAATTCCAGATATAGAATATACTAAAATAACGGTAGCAACGGTGATTGTAACAAATACACCAATATCTTTAGAAATATCTATGGATGTTGTAGTTGTTGCAGAAACATCTTTAATGGAAGCTACAGTTGATGCTGAATTATTTGAATAGTAAATACCGTAAATGCGATTAAGGAGTTGCGTTAAATTGGGTATTAAAAAGGCAATTATTAAACTAGGAGCCACTAAAGGAGGGATCTTTCCCTTGTTGTTATCGTTCTTCAGTTCTTCTACTAACTTCTCTAATTTCCATTTAGAATATAGTCCATTCTCAATTATGTACTCAGTTATTAAATGAACCTGCACATCCATGGCAAGACTTCCCCATTTTTTGGGATCACACCTTAGTGAATATCGCCGATTCAATACTTTTGCAGCTTCTAAATCAAATCTCTTTACCATGTATGTCATCACAATCATGATAATTAGTAACGCAGATACCGATATTATCGTCCACCAAAAATAAAAATCATGCAAAATTGAAAAAGTAATAAATGATATTATGGTAGACAAAAAAATTGCTACAAAAAAACACAGAGTAGTTTTGTACCACCCTCTGAATTTTTTCATATATGGATAAATTAAGACACTGTAAGCAGCATTGCTTTTGTAAAATTCAAAAAGACGATCTTTCACCAGCTCACCTCGCAAAAATAAAAGCAATAAAAATTATGGTTCTTAAAATTCAAGTACCAACAGTATAAAATATTTGGAACATTATGTATATGTACTCTATATCACCGGTAAGTAAAATTTTCCTGAACTCAAAGAAGTACCCCGACCATAATGGCAGGGTACAATGCTTCCGTATATTCTTAATGTAAACCATTTTCCACACAATGTATGTGACGATAAGGAAAGTTATCCTTAACAGAAAGAAATAACCTTCCCAAGTGTTTTAAGGTTGATGGACACTTTAAGTGCGTTATAAATTCTGTTTTTTAAGATATTATTATACGCTTATAAAAAATATCAGTAATATCTATATTTGTGAAGGAATTCCCATTGAAAATAGCACCCCTATTTTAACGTTGAGGTGCTGTGCCCTGAGTCCTTAGCGTTTTCTTTGCATACTTTTCCAAGCCTCTTTCCCATGAGAAAATCCACATTTTCAAATGAGGGACTATACCAATAACAATCAAAAATACTACTGCAATTATACTAACAGAAATGTGTCCAATTAACCAAAACTTAGACTCTTTAAAATTCAAGAATTCTGAATTAGTAGCTAGTATCTTAACTGATGATACTGCAGATGCCAAAGCAACTATTAAAATCGGAACAATCTTTATCAGTTCATCAATTAAAGATAATCCCTTTTTCAATAGAATTCTTCTGTTTTCTGCAGTTTTTTTATCAATCCATATTTGCAAATTTTCAATGTTTAATGATAGGTTTTCATCGTAAGATTTGATCCCATCAATAAATGTATGGAATTCTACTCTATTTTCATTAATAACAACAAAAATCTTTCTTTTAGTACTACCTTCATGTTTTACGAAACAATCCCTAATTGTACTTTCCGGAAAAAAATACTCATTACTTTCGGGTTGGAAATTTTCCGGAGAATTCCTTCTATTATATGAAAGATAGGAAAGATATGAATTAATCAGTTTCAAGACATCTTCTTTTTGTGCACTTTCAAGGTCCGTTGGAAGGTTCACAAAGGAGTACATCTTCGACATACTAGGCTTACTTTGTTCTTTTAACCAAACAAAAAACCTAGTAGCTGATTGATCATGATAAATTGGATCATACCAATCGATATAAGTTTCGTTGGGTAAGGACAAATCACCAATGAAGGAAACGTAAGCACCATCTGATTTATTCTCTAATTCTCCACCTGAAATGTCATTAGTGATAAAAAAAACCTTTACGCGATCTGTTCCAATTGAAATTGGTAGAGAGAAACCATTAATCCCCCTGCTTATTTGAGTAAAATCAATTTCATTAGCATTTTTTCCTGACTTGTATATAAGTGTAGTAACCCAATATTTCAGAAAAACTTCAATATTAAATGTACAAACTTCCAACTTTGATTGAAGAATATTTTCGAGCCCATTATCTTCGTGGACATCATAAACATCAACCCAAGTATTATCCAAGATACCTTTTATTCTTAATTCTTCAGAACAATCTTCAGAGCCATCCCCTTGTAAGTTACGCCATTCTCTCCTGAAATCATTCAAGTTTCTAAAACTTCGTGGTAATTTCGAGACATCAGATAAGAGATTGTCTAGAAATTGAACCTCAACTTCTGATAAAATCTGATCCATCATTTTAATCAGTCCTTATCATATTTTCAAATTGTTCAATTAAATTCACTGCATCTCCAGATGAAAGATTAATCATTTTTTGCATAATTCGAATTATTTTATTAGCGTATTCTGTACTTCTAGTTCTGCTATGTCTAAATTTAATAACCAGATAATCAATCAGATATTCTCTCAAAGCTAAATAAGTAGACAAATCCAATTCAACTAATCCATCAACAACTATCTCTTCCACTTTTTGAGATAAAAAATGCCCAATATTTAACAATATTGTGGTTGTTAGGTTTATCGCTTTTTCCCCTAAAGAAGAATTTGACTTATTATTATTTAATAGTAAAACTAGATCTTGCTGAATTTCTTTTTCTTTTTTTCTTCTTTGTGTTTGTAGGGAGCCTTTATTCTTTATTTTCATCAGCTCATCAATCTGCATACTAGTAGGTTTAAAGTAATGACTTTTTAGAATGGTCCACTCAATGTCCACAATAATTCTATCAAGAACATCCGTTTCAACAAATGTTTCAATCTGAATTCGACCATCTTCTGATATTTTCAAATTAAATCGATGTCCTTGCACCACACAAGTAGATTGTAGTTCGTAAATTCTTAATTTAGCATGGCTATTAACGGCTTTAACTAAGGGATCTTCATAGTTCATTTTATTTAAGCCATATATATCTACCTTAAGATCATTGTCTGTCTTTAGGCGTGGTGAAGAAACTTCACCATTCAACTTCAATTGAATCATAATAAGCTGCGCCTCATCAAACACTACTTCATTAATAATTGGTGTTTGAGGGTGGAATAAAAGAAATAAGACGTATAATACATCTGTTGAGTTCTTCGCAGTTCCGTTTGGATTAAAAACCGCTACTAAGCCAGTTGAATGATACAGCCTAACTTCTATAAAGAAGGTGTTAATTGATACCTCAGGGATCGGTTCATATATATAACTCTTCATTTCAATTTTAAATTTAACATCCATAAACCCTTGCTTATATCGAGTGTCTTCGATAAAAAGATTATATTTCAAACCAGTTGGAGAGAAAGTATCGACTTCCTTCATATTCTGATTTCTATTTTTATAACCATCAATTCGATTACTGATTGCATCTGTAAGAGTAAAATCAAACCCACTTAATTTGTATAGCTTGACATTTAATTTATCGCCCAATCGGCCAAACATTTCAAAAGCCTCTTCCATTTCTCTATAGATCTGATCCTCTTCATTGTTACAGGATTGACTTAAACCTACATAACAATTATTTTTATTGATTTCCAGTGTTGCTCCCTCTTCGTCAACAATATTTCCATGCTGCCTAAAAGCTTCGATAAAATCAGGAGCATAAATTCTTTCAAACATTTCTTTCAGATTATAACCGTCTCTAAAAAAGAAAGTTCGATCCGACATAACTAGTCAACCTCCATGTGCCGAACTAATGAAGATGCAGCTAGTCTTTTCAACTCTTCTTTTTGCTTTTCAAGCGTGTCTAGAACTGTTTCTATGAAAGCATGTGGACTCATTAATTCCTCATACGCTTCCTCAAGATCTGCTGGGTAGATTGTATTTCTTCCCTTTTCATGTCCAACTTCTTCAGCACGTTTAACTAGAATCATAGTGATTTGCTCTAGTTGCGCCATTAATGTTTCTTTCGCATCTGCAGAAATTCTGCTCTCAACTTTTGTCTTTACAAACTTGGATAATGTTCCTTTTCTTGAAACTCTTATTTCACCACTATCACCTTCAATATCTTCTTGTTCTTCATCTTCATCACGTATTGTGCCATTTTCAGAGACCATATCCTTTTCCCCTCAGCTATTTGTCTAATCCAAATAAGTGAATAAATCTATACTAAAGACAACATGCAATAGTTTAAATTAGATTTATATGCTTAATGGACTACCTAAAATATACCATCTGATCTAAAGGAAGGATATGATTAATTTAGAAATAGCACGAATCTCCATTTTCAATTTGAGTATTTCCGTCCAGTGTTGTTCAACTAAAAGTTTTTTACATTATACAATGTCTTTATTTTCAACTTATTTATAATTAATCACGTAGGAACAGATGACTTTTTCATCCTTCACTAAATTAGAAAGAATATGCTAAAAATTAACCCTACCAACGTCCGGCAGGGTCAAGGTCTAAATTATAAGGGGGTCATGTGATTACTATAATCCTCTTAGCTTAAATAAGTATGAATCTCAATTAAAGGTTTGCTTGAATTCTCTTGCCCAACAACTAAGACAAGTGGGCATATTTCTTTAATCTTTTGTAGTTCCATCCCGTTTGCTAAACGCCAGTTCAAAGAGTCCCGTTGCTGATAGTCCAGCTAACCCTCCAGCCCACAATCGTAGAGTTAAATCTAAATCTGTAAACGGATAAGCAGCTACACCAATCAACAGACCGATAACTAATCCAATCAAGGGTAATATATTTTTGGGTACGTTAACCGAAATCTTCACGAACTGTACACCTGCCAACACAAAAACGGCGATCACCGAGGAGAACGCCAGTACATTAGTTAGGTTTTGATTGTCCATTAATTATTTATCCCCCTTCGCAAATAATCCCATGTTGTACAACATTTGAATCACATTAAGTTCTAGCTTTGACTTTTCTGCTGATGTAGTTATCGCTCCAACCGCTTTAGCAGCCCTAATAGCTTCTGTATAATTGATGGCATAGGTTTCTTTGCCGGAGATATTTAAACGCTTCTCAATAGTTGCTAGGCGCTCATCCTGCTTAACTACGATTGCTTCTAACTCCTCAATTCTACTCATGTCTTCATCTACCTCCCCTTTTAATCGCTCTATAATAGCTGATGCTTTTGCCATAGCGATTTCTGATGGCTTAGCGCCTGCACGTAACTGTGAGGTGGTCAGCTCAAAAGTCATTTGAAAATGTGGTGCGTCCTTAATAGAAACAAAATCACCGCCCCATTCGAAACCGAGAGCTTTAGCTTCCTGAACTACCTCCGTCCAATCAGCTACCTTGTCACCATCACCATCACGTTTTAAATCCCAAGATACCTGTTTCCCATCTGGGAGTAATAATGCGAAGTCGATAGCTAGTCCAAAGTTATGATAACTGGTCCCGCCCTTGGCGTTGGTTACGATGTTTCCTGGCTTAGTGCGCCCCTGTGCATATAAAGCGTCTTGTTCGGCAATTGTACGTAACCCTTGAGTTACCAAAATAGGCACTCCCCGAGCGTAACAGCGTTCAATTAATACTGTCGAAGCAGCCAAAACAACCGGATGCAACCCGATCAATCTCGCAGATGATTTACTTTTCACTTGATTAAGTGTCAGCATGACTATTTACCTCCTCCTAAAAAGATGTATCCGATAATAGCGATTATCGTGCCGCTCAGAACCCATTTCACAAGATCCATCCAAATCTTCCGCTCTGCGGCGCTATCCTTCCTGCCGTCTCTTAGTAAGCTGAATATTCTTGTATCTAAACTATCAATCTTCCCGATGATATTAGTATATTGAACCTTCATCTCGATAGTCGTTTCCTTTAATTGAGCGAGACTCTGCTCATGTCGGCCAACACTCTCTTCCAGAACTTTCAGTCGTTTATCTGCTGCTACTGCCTCACCAGATAGCCGTACAAACTCATTCTTCATGGATGACAACCCATGTTCTACATCCTCGATTCGCTTTTCCAACTCTACACCTCCAGCCCCTCCTTGTTGATTGACTCCCCCGTCAGACATAAAACAGCTCCCCTCTCTATCTATTGATCAATATAAATAGCCCCCGTATAGCTACGAGGGCAAAATAAAATAACGCCTAAATTTGAGCAAAAAAGACTCCATAAAAATTTGTTCAAGTAAACCATAAAAAAGCACCTCATAATTTAGAGGTGCTTTTTCTATAATTATATTTCGTAAGCAGCAAAATTGAGATGATAAGATGGCATTGTCGTAAAGTTCGGTGCGTCTACAACCACATAAACAGTCGCCCCTGGCGGTATAAAAAGATTAGAAAAAACCTGTGACTCCCAAGTGTTAGCTTTAGCCGTATAGAGGACTCCAGTATCTGCAAGCCCGCCGCTATTGTGACGAACTATCAGACCAGCTCTTGTTGGTCCATTACCGCTAAATCCCCCAACACTCACGCCAATTCTCTTAAAAGTGCTGGTAGTGTTTGTCCACTTAAACCAATCTTGATCAGTAGCACTCTGTATAAAGAGATCATACACAACTCCACCAAGAACCCCACCCGCACCATTTAGAACTAAACTTATTGCACTATCTTGTGTATCTCCTATACCTATAACTCGTGGACTAATTTCAGTCGCAGCAGTTTCAGTTTCTTCGGCAAATGCAGAAGCCGATGGAATCAAAATTACGGCTGCAACAAGAAGTACTGATAGAATTTTTTTTATTTTCACTATGCTTCCATCCTTCGATTAGAAAGTTAATCGGCCGATTACATATTAATAATATCATCCGACACGATACATACATATAGTTCAAAAGTTTCCATTATTTTATAAATTCGACGCAAATGTTGTCCTTTAATGTAAATCAAAAGTGAAAACCGTCTGATGCTGTTATTCGACACCTAGATATACACAAAAATGAAGGAACTTGTATCCACAGTGGTCCTAATCGCAAAATAAAAACGCCTACTATATGGCGCTATCTGTAATCTCTTTAGCTTGTTCAGTCGTTATCTTTTTGGCGGTAACAAATACTTGCACCTGCTCGCCCGTATACAACCCTGCGTCAAAGTATCGCTTAACCAGTGCGTACCAGTTCATTTACAATACACCTCCTTCCACGAGACTCAACAGTAAGGCTGCCTGATCTTGCTCCGCTTGATCTTGCCTTGCCTGTGTCTGCACTAGCTCCAGTAATAAAGCAGCGTTATCGGCTCGGAGTTGCTCGGTCTCCGTCAGCTCAGGTGGCTTATTAGCCTCGGATTCCAGATATGCCGCCCATGCCGCCACTAATTCCACTTCTGTCGGCTGCGGCTCGTCCAGGTTCCACTCGGCGATATATTGCCCTCGCTCTACAATGTCGTAGTCAACGCCCTCGATTAGCCTATTAAAGTTCACTACATAATGATAATGTACATCCTCTATATATTCGGTTTCATCTTCATCCAAGGGGCGGATTTCGTAGCGCGTCCGTCCGTCTACTCCTTCGCGTAGTACAGGTTCAGCTCCATTATCCTGCACTATAAAGTCCTGCGTTGGATTAGCATTTGGGTATAGATACATAATTGCTTGGGATCTATTCATCTTTTTGCCCTCCTATGCAATTCTTGTAACGGCAAAGTGATTTAATTCACCGTTTGAACCAAGTGTATTCAAGCTTCCAGCGCTGGTGTCTAAAAATGTGTAGATTTCGACATACATTCCAGCAGTTAGCTTTATAGGCGTAGAGCCTTGCGCGTATAAAGTGTTACTTCCCACAGGGGAACTTCCAATGTCTGTGTTTCTAGCTCCATTAACCCACGCTGTTAATACCAATACCGTTCCTGCTGGGGCTCCTGTGATGCTAGACGCGGCAGATACAAGATAAACGCCATCCTGTGAAGCTGTGAATCTGCTTATGCTGGCGTTGTACTCAGAAAGTGGGTCGAATACTTTCGTGGAATACACAAGCTTAACCATTGTTTTGCTTGTGATGGTTTGTGCTATTGTATGCCATGCTTTAAAATTGCTCCGCGTGGATAGTGTATTATCTCCCCATGGGTTAAGAACTCCAGTGCGAGTAACTATTCCACCTTGTCCAATAGCGTCTCCGCCATCAGCAGCAAAATCTGAACTGGTGATTAAAGAACCGACAAAAGAGTACAGCCCAATTGTATTTCCTGTACCTGTGATGCCTTGCATAAAAACTTGGCTATAGTAACCCACAGTAGCGACGTTAGCCCTATTACTTAACACAGAACTCATCACCCGACCATTCCCCACTTGTACATCAAGTCCATTCTGTGCGCCAGTACCAACCGCACGCATATTTGTAAAAATAAATCCGTATGCGTAACGTGCGATAAGCGCAGATGATGTTGTTGATGTTACATTAAATCCGGAGATTTCAACTCTACCGTAAGAATCTCTTATTGTGGCACTCAATATGTTGTGTGTCGTGGTTGCGGAGACCGCACCTTTAAGCACAATCCCACCCGCGCCTTGTACAATAAAGCCTGAAATAACAACATCTTCAGCATATGTCCCTGCTGCAACGTTGATATTGACTGCGTGATTTACGATCTGCGGAAGCATAGTAATAGCCTTTTTAATCGTCTTAAATGCCCCACTTGCAGTATTTTCTAATCCTGTATTACTATCATTACCATCTGTACGGACATAGTAGGTAATATCTGCTGTTGTTTGTTTTGGTCTAGCGTTTAATTGATCTTGGATTGGACTTGTTACGCCGTAAAGCTGATCTAGCAGAGCGTTGTTCACTCTGCCACTACCAATCTTTAGCATGTCAATATATGCTTCTGAAGAGATATCACTATCCATAATAGAATTCGCCGAGTTAATCTTACTAAACGCAATTCCAGCATTGGCGTTTACGTCCGCATTCACAATTACTCCAGCAGTTATTGCCGCTGTACTTGTACCAGCTGCCATTGTAATATCGCCTGAAATAGCCGGAAGCCGCGCCGCCGAAAGTGTTCCGGTGCTCAAGTCTCCTGCCGATTTGGTGCCTAAATCCGCCAAGCTCGATCCGGCTTTATTGATCTTGCTCCACGCAATTGCCGCCGCTGCATTAACATCGGAGTCCACAATAACCCCCGCTGCGATAGCTGTAACCCCATCACCGGTACTGGTAACGTCTCCAGTATGGTTCGGATGTGTGTAGTTATTTGCGCCTGTTGCGATACCCGCTAGCTTTGTTTTTTCAGCTGCGGTGTAATCGTTCGTAGACAGTTGTTTGCCAGTAACTTTATCGACCTTACTAGTAACAGCATTATCCAAGATATCCATATTTCCGTTCAGATCGGCTATATCAACAATATCTGTTCCCTCTGGCTTCTTTAATCCCAAATTACCTGTAGTTTGCATATGTCACTCTCCTATCCAAAAGTTCTTAAGTCGTTCCATGTACCAGTACCAGCAGTATTCCATGATATTGCTTTAAGCGAATCCCAGAAGGTATACGTATAAGCAAACTCATAAGCTAGGTGGGCTGGCTTAATTTCATCAATTATCTGAATTAGTCCAGCCATATTCGGTGGTATGCCTAGAATCCCAATAAATCTGATAATGAACCGGTATTCTCCTGGAACTTCTTCTACGGATACATCCCCGCCAGCAAAAGCCGATGCTGTTCGTTGAATCATTTCGGGTGTCGTTGTGCCAGTTCCCCGCCGTTTAGCCTTAATCATTTCTCTTCTACTTACGTAAGACTTTGATGGATCCGAACTTAATCCAAGTTCAGCCTCCCAACGTGTAAGGCTCCATGTTGCAGTTTCAACATAAGCCTGATCTAGCACGTCCTGTACACCTGTAGTTAAGCCATGTATTTCAATACCTAGTTGTTTCTGCAGTTCTTCTATTTCTTGTACTCCCCTGTAATAGGAAGGTAAGTATTTCATAAGATCAACTTTATTTATCTCATCGCTGTCTTCTATTTCTTCAGCCGAAAAAAGTAGAGTGCTGTATAAAGAATCTCCATAGCTCAACTATCACACCCCCTTTAATTGGTTCCACGTTACTGGCCCCTTACCCATGTATTCGGAGTGTGTATGTGATGAAGGTGTGAACGTTGCTGGTTTGCCAGCTACACCGGACCAAGGGACTGTATCGGCGTTAGCTGCATAATCCACTTTCCCATCATTGTTAGTGTCATAGATACTTTTGAGCATGTCGCCTGAGCTTTGAGCAGCTACAAGTAAAACATTACCACCTGTTGTTCCTATATATAGCTTACTAGTATCGGTACAATAGCCGAGCTCGCCTATTGCCAATGTCCCGATTGCACTTTCTATTCCTCTACGTATCTGGATTAATACTTTTCTCGCCATCTCAAAGCCTCCTAGAACGTGCCCCCATCAATCGTAGCGACCGTGAGTTTATTTCCATTGGCCGCATCATAAACGATACTGGAAGCATCAATATTAGCCTCGATCCCGGTCGCGTTAACAACGATGCCTTTACCTGGCTTGGCAGCTACAGTAGTTGAATCCACAACAACCCCGTTACCCGCTCCGACTGTCAACGTCACTGTATCAGACTGACCACCACCAGTTAGACCATTACCCGCTGTAATTGTCTGAAGAGCGCCGCCTGTCCGAACCCACGCCGTACCATTCCAGCTATAAATCTTCTGCTCATCGTCCACATATGCAGTCCACCCTACAGCAGGAGAATAGTAAGCCCATGCCCCAGACTGATACTCCGCTATCTGGTTTGTCTTACCCGCCCATACCCCTGTCGCTGACGCAGGAATAATGTAACGATCGGCTTCTACTGGACTTGCTGGTGGAGCTAATAGATGTTGATCTTTTACCGAAGCTTGCGGTTCAATATTGTGTTTTGCCAATTCGATTTCATTTTTTATTTTTTGTGCGGACCAAATATCTGTAATGGCTGTGCCGGAATCATTAATGACTCGGTGTTTAGTTGCATCGTCAATATGACTCTTAATTTCAGCCGCCGTTTTAGTATTCGTTCCATCTGACACCTTATTGATATGCCCTGCACTAACATCAGCCTTTAATATCCTTGCATAAGTAGCGCCATCCGCTATATTATCTAGCGACCCCGTTAAATCACTGAGTGCTTGGGCGTTCACTCGCCTCCAAGCTGCCCCATCATCAAAATAAAGATATCCACTATTCGCCCCGCTCGTTACGTAAAACAGACGTCCAACCGATGCAGCCACCGGACGAGAAGCCTCTGCTCCGGATAAAGCTCGCCCAACCATTGAGTTTGTTGTACCGTCTCCGATATATATTTCTTTAGTATCTGTACAAAAGCCCATTTCGCCAACAAGCAATGCACCATAAGTGCTAAGTTGAGCTTTAGTACCACGTTTTATTTGTATCGTCTGTGCCATCTTATACCCCTCTCGTAAATGAGCCACCGTCTATAATTCCACTCGATTTATAACGCTCTACCTCTGTTTGTGTGGATGTTACTGCTTTCTGTAGCGCGTTAATATCATCAGCTTCCACGGTATCCCCTGGTGTATCATAGGTTACATAGACTTCGGCAACACTACTAAAAATCTTAATTAGCCGGCGCCATGGTGTATCACTTGGAATAGTTAAAGTCCAATTTGTTAATTTATCACCAGTTAATTTACTTCCGCTATAGACTTGGATAGTAGTGTTATTGATATTATCGTGATTCAATAAACCCTCATAAACGCCTGTAACAAGTGTTATTCTTTCCTCAATAACATAGTTGTTTCCTGTTGGATTTTTGTTCAGCTTCGCTTGAAAAACATCTATTTTATTCGGGTAGGCCATGTTACACCCCCAATTCCACAGCACCGATCACCGGCACCTCTTCTTCGGAAAGAACAATGTTCCCAGCAGCTCCATTGAGTAGCAATCCAACATAATCAATAACCCCGTCGGTACCTAAAAGGATCGATCCAATTACGGCCTGACTTACATAAGTAGATACAAAAGACGCAGACTTACGCCAAGACTCCAATCGCTCCAGAAAAGTATTCTTCACACCCTGTAAGCTGTAACCCGGTGCTAAAGATACTTTGGCTGATATATTGATAGTCTTACCGATTGCTGAAGTAACCGTGACTACTGCCCCAATAGGTGCTTGTCCTTCGCCTTTCCCAGCAGTTGGATCGATATAGTCTTGTACTTGATTCACAAGAACGCTTGAAGCAGGAGCACCTTCTGTATTTACGATGACAACCTTTACGGTTTTCGGACCTGACCATAAAGGAAATACACGAGCACCGCCCACTCCGGAAACTTCAAGAGCCCATTCAATGTAATGATATTTGTTCCCGCTTGTCGCTGGGCGTCTGGCAGAATTAAGGTACCGCTGACGTAATACATCGTCAGTCTCTCTATCAGTCCCGGGAACAAGTAACTCTGTCAATTCAGCTCTTGCTAGATTATTAACAAAATCAATAGGGATTAAGACACCGAAATTCTGATTCCCCGCAATTCCTTCAACCTCTGCCTCAAGGCGATACTCTCCTAATGAGAGCCGAGTAACCACCTTATAATTGATTGAACCTATCGCAAAGCGACTACCAATTGGAATATCCATTAAGGTGTTAGCGGCATTATAAAACAGCCCTCGGAGTTGGGCTTTTGTCGCCTTCTTGCGAGTCACACCAGACCAAGCAATTGACCGGTCCAGATAATCGCCACTAGCGGTATCAGCAAATATTAAATTCGCGTTGATATCCAATTCAACATACATCTGAGCCAGCTCCATTGCTGCCGGAGCCATTGCATCATAAATAATACTGCCTTCTCGCTTATCCAGCCCATCGGGTACTCTATCTAGCATTCGTTCTAAGATGGTTTCAAATGTTTGGTTCTCATACACCACCATTCACCTCCAATCGGTCTGTATAGTTTCCATAGTCGCTCTCAACGTCAAATAAAACGAGCACTGCATCACCTTCATAAGTAAATCTAAAGTTGGTGACGGACAGGATCCGATCATCTTGCAATAACGCCTCCCTAGCCCAGCGTTCCACTTCCGTCTCAAACACCGCTCTGCCCCGCACCCCTCCGACATCTGCCTCACTGCCGTAATTGTCGCTGTAAATCAGATTTTCAAACCGGGTTGTCGAGAGAATTTTAATAACCGCCTGTTTTACGGCATCCAATCCGTCCACCGCCACGGATCCTACACGTCCATTTACAAGGTCTAGTTTATAGGTGAGGCTTGGTTGGGGCGTATCCTCCATATCCTCATTCAGCAGCAGTACATTATCGCTCTGTGGTATCAATTACTCACCACCCTATCCATGATTACGTAACGCTGACCGCCCTGCATACGGATAAGCAGGAGCTTGTCACCAGCTGCCAATGGCTTTCTGATCTCGTATTCATTTGACCCTATAGCTAATTTAAATTCTGCAAGTGTCTCCGGAACAATTAAAAAATCCTCTGAAAGTGAAAGCCGATTATCGACTAGCACTTCAAGAGGATTATCATTTGTTACGACTCCAAGTTGTACCTGAACCGGACCCGCAGCTTCGACCGCTTCCTGAGCAGCCCGCTTTATTGCTTCCAGCATAATTACACCAGCCTTAATTCGAGGTCCATGGTATGTATGCCGCCCTCTTTTGAATGGCTGCACTCATCGACCAAGAAAAATTTATTAATGTTCATCGCCTTAATATATAGATTCACGTAGCAGCCGGCTCTCATCCGATAATCTCCAAGGGCCTCTATGCTAAGCGTTCGCTTCTCTCGATTCTTCATAAACAACTGCTGAGCCAGTTGCTCTGTTATCTGGGCCTGATTCAGCTTCTCGTCCACACTCTGGTAAAGCTGCAGCAATCCCCACTTTGCAATGCTGGCGCTGTCCTTGGTGACGTAAGTTTCCCGCTTCCCTGTCTCTTTATTGTCCCTGTACAAAACAATTTGATTGTATGTCTCATCGTCTATGTTGCGACTGTAAGAGTAATCTGTCATAAGTGAATCATCACCTACCACAAAAGGAAAACGCATATTGGAAACATTACGTATCGTCAAACTCCCGAAATCGTCGAAGAATACGAAGTTGGTCCCGTAATTAACCAACGTCTCATCTAACGCCAAGCAGATCATATCAATAAACGTTTTGTCGTCGCGGATCTGAGAAGGAATAATGTATTTTGTATCTTCCAGCGTTCCGGTCTTGAGCTGCATGTCCTGAGCGATCTTCTGAACTACCTGAGTCGCTGTCTGTTTCGTAAATACATAAGTTCCGCTATTCATGAGGTAACGAACTTGATCATAAGCAAGGATGCTTATCTCCTCTTGCGTGCCTGTGTCAATATTGAAAATATATCCGTAAAAGACCTTATGACCTTCGTCCGTATAGCGGACAACATCACCATTATTCAACTGAAATTTCTTATCCTGCCACGGACCACGGTCTACAAGGGTGAATTCTAGGGACGCTGCCTTGCCTATACGAATCGTCTTCCAAGATATATCAGTAACGATGCTGGATACATCCCAGACAGATCCGTTTTTATTATCAATCAATAGTTCCACTTTATCACCCCGGGAGCTTCAGGACGGAACCGATCTTGAGCGTCTTCAGCTGCGCGTCCGTTAAGCCGTTTAACTTCTGAATCTCTTTCCACCGGCTGCCGTCACCGAGTTCTCTTTTAGCAATCTTCATCAATGTATCCTCGGATTTGACGGTAACTGTTTTCGACTTGGTACGTTCATCTGCGCGTTTCGCTGGCTCTTTCTTTGTTGTAGTGGTTGTACCGGCTGCTGTCTCGGTTGTCTTCAGCTTCACTTTTTTAGCAGCGTAAAAAACATACTCCTTCAAGCTTATGTCATATTCAAAATCACCTGGGGATCCAGCAACCTCTTTATACTTGAATTCCTCAATACTGGCCGCAATGTTGATTTTAAGACCCGTTGAAGTAAAAATAAACCGGATCGGCTTCCGCTTGTTCATCCAGGTTTCAATCAGTTGGATGTAGTCAGCGGGTTGCCCCCAGTTCTTTGATGATACATAGCTTGGTACGGTACCACCTACAGCGATAGCCGGGAAAAAACTGCTGAAGCTGATCTCTTTGAGCTTAGCAGCTTTGATTACGTTGATTTCGCCAAGGTCCGTTATATTGTAGGTCTCCCCATCGCCTTCCCCACCTATCTCTATTTCTTCAGGAAGGACAGGGATCTCAAACCATATAGCACGGTTGTTAAAACTCAGTTCGATGCTGTAGCCATCGGCCACACAACCGCCCCCTTTTAGTTATAGAGACCCTTTGCGGTACTAGCGATCTCTTCATTAAGCTTCTGCGTTATCTTCGACACAATCGAATCAACATTCGCCTGATTGGTTACTGGACCAGTCTTCATTTGAATAGTTGGTGTCAATGTCACAAAGTTTTGAATATTCTTCATCTCGGCGACATCACGCATAACCTTTAGGTCTTCTTTACTTATATCAATGGGCTTCTCTACTTTACCGAGCTTATCAACTTTTTTGAGCTTTTTCTTGTCATCATCAGCGGATGCCATTTCTGCGGTAGTCGCTGCTCCGGGTGGCAATATCGTAAAAGAATCTTTCGCTCCTTTGAGTGCTTCATCAGCCGCTTTATTGTCACCACCAAAAAGATTTGCTCCTTTATCGTAACCAGCTTTATATGAATCCGCATAATTAAAACGCTCAAGACCAATTCCCTTTTCATTTAGGATACTGTCTATATCCAGATCTTTTGCTTGATCCTTATATTTACCATTGCCGTATTCTTTTACGGCTTTTTCTGCCATGCTACCAAGACCAGAACGCCATCCAGCTACCGTATCTGCCATACTACTTCCAAAGATAAAATCCATCGCTTTTGCGATCTTTTCCAATATCCCTAGTACACTATCTGCTAAATCGGCAAATAAATTAATAACAGCCCCAATTGGGTCGTTAAATAAATTCCCAAAGAAATTGGCGAAGCTATTCCAAATGTCAAAGAAAAACTCTACAACACCAAAAACCAATTCTAATAATCCAAAAAACAGATTACCGATAAAGGCCCCTACCGCAGTAAAAGCACCTGCAATAACTCCTGTAGCAGAAATTGATTTCCCTGCAAATTTATTGATTGCAGCTATTACAAGATAGAACAGAGCAATCAAGGCTATGATTGCGAGAATAATCCATGTTATTGGACTCGCAAGCATCGCGGCATTAAGTCCCCACTGAGCTGCTGTTTGAGCAGCTGTAGCCGAAGTAGCTGAAAGTGTAGCACCAGACAATACAGCTTTTATGCAGGCAGACGCAAGTTCAACCGCTGAGGTTATACCGCTCCATACAGAAATTGCAATAAGTGCACCTTTATATAAGCCTAATGCAGTCACAATCCCTAAAACAATAGGTTCGAGTATTGGCCAATAGCTAGACATGAAGTTATAAACATTAATTAATGCAGTCAACAAATTATTTGCCGCGTCTGCTGCGCCAGCAATTCCTGATTTAAAGTCTTCAATGAACGCCGTTCCTCCCGGGCTATTTAACATATCGTTAATGCGCTGGATTAATGGTCCGAATGTTTGAAGAGCAGAATTTTGCAATTCATTCATTACGTCGCCAAATGTACGAGGCATAGAAGCGAATTTCACATTTATATCATCGGCTGCGTTGAACATAGCCGCCTTGATGATATCTGAAGTGATAGTCCCGTCAGCACTCATTTCTTTGAGTTGACCCTTTGTCTTCCCGGTTACATCTGCAATCGCAGCTGCCAACATTGGAGCATTTTCCATTATAGACCTAAATTCATCCCCTTGGAGTTTTCCTGCGGCCATCGCTTGAGATAATTGATACATCCCAGCTTGTTGTTCCATCGTGCTGGATCCACCAATACGGAATGACTTTTGCATTAACTCTGTAAAAGCAACTAATTCGTTATTAGACTTAAATGCTTCGCCTGCCAAAGTACCCATTCTACTTATAACCGCCGCCATATCTGTGTAGCTACCTTTAGCACGATCAGCGGACTCAAAAATTTTATCTTGAAGTTCGGCCGTGGTTTGCATTTTGTCATTAATTAAATCTAGGCGAGCAATTGTGTTAATGTAATCATCACTTATTTTCGTTCCTAATCTAATACCTTGAATACTCAAGTATGCCGCTGCGATATTCTTCATGTTTCCTAGCCATCCGCTACTCGCTTTCCCCGCTTCGCGAAGACCTCCGTTAGCTTGCCTCTGTAAATCAGCAATTTGTTGTTCAAGTCGGGCTATGCGTTGCAAAGCTGAGGATAGCTGTGCGGCTTGATTTGAGTCGGTTCTAGTAGTTGTTCGTAATCTGTCCATAGATTGAACTAGTCGTAACACCATGCGCTGTAAGCTAGTAAACGTAGCACGTAGAGCAGGGGGCATTTCCAAATCGATACTTGCTTGTATGTTTCGCAATCGTGATTCTATCAGCGCTCTCGCAGCATTTACTTGTTGCATTAGTCCTGCTTGGTCAATGGTAATTCTTAATATAGGTTGTCTGAGACGGTCAACTTGTTGAACCGCTTGACTCGCGTCCATCCTTATAGAGATAGGAGATTCTACAACTCGCTTCAACCTCTCCATACGTGCTGTAACTTCTAGTACCTGGTTAGCGACACGTTGCATAGGGCTTGAAAAGCTGTCAAGCATTTTAAGGGTACTGGATACTGTTGTCACTCATTTATCACCTCCTAAAAAAAAATAAAAGCCGCCATATAGGCGACCTCTAAATTATTTATAGTTGAATTGTTTGCTTCGGATTATTTGATATTACAGGTCGTATTTTATCAATGAATTTTGCCGCTTCAAATGATTTTGGATTGTCCCGGAACATTAATACAGCAAGTTCATTTGCAGAATTAATGTAGTTCATAATCAAGTATGGGGTTACCGTTCGCTCCTTTTTGCTAGTTGCTCTTGCACCGACAACTAATCCGATAGGACCGAATAAAAGCCCTCCGGCAATACCCTTCGCTGCGCTGCTATTCACGATATGCGCAATCTCAACATCAGTCTTAAAATCAGCAGCTTGGATCTGAGACAAATTGACAATAAATTCAGATCCACCACCAGTGATTACTAACTTCCCATCGTTTATTCTGAGTTCACAATGAGTATTTTCAGCAATCGGCAATCCCTCTGTATGGAATAGAGAAGCGCCAAAACTACCGTTAATCTCTTTCTTCTTAAAGATACCCATGCACAACCTCCGTTGCTTTTTCCCTATATTCTACCACATAGTGAAAAACGTGAGAGGGTAATAATTCCTATTTCTTTGCTTTTACCTTTGCTGCATCTTTCTTCTCTTTTTCAACACGTTCATTAACTGCAGCCATAACAAAGGCCCTTTCTTGTCGCGAAAGAGCCATATATTCATGAGGCCACTTATGGAACTTATGGAGGGCGTAATATGCATAATTCGCATCAGCATCACCCCCCCGTATTAGTTTTTTGCTTCTTCAACCAAGTCTGACATTTCTGCATCAAAACCACTCAACTCACTGATTTTTTGAGCCAATGTTGCAATCTCCCCAGCTAAAAGCACCTTCTGTACATACTCTTCAGGGGAAGCGCATCCCAATTTTTTAATACTGGTAGCATCTTTAAAGTTGGGTTCTACGCAATTTCGAATGATTGTCTGCAGATTAAATCGACCTGAATCAAATTCAAATTTCCGTCCTTTTTTTGGGATCGTGCAAGACTTGCGAGTTTCGTTGAATTCCTGATCTGTCATTGCCTTAATCTTAAAAGAAAGAACCTTTCCCTCTTTATCCTTAAATCGTGACGATACTACAACTTCATCAGTCAAGCCATCCACAGGATTTTCATTCAAAAATTCTTGTAAACTCATATTAATAATTCCTCCTATTATAATTTCGTTTTAGTTTAATTGTTTGGCGCGGTGAATGATTGACCCATATCAATATCTTCAAATGTAAAATCGATATCTTCTTCCAATGCATCTGATTCAGTATCCAAGGATACCATCACCACACTATCTAAATTTACCCCTAGTAGTGTTACTGTCTGTGCACCAATGGTAGATCCCGGATCTTCGTTTGTAATGGTAATATCAAAGTTGGTATCTCTACCCGTTTTGATATAGTCGATCATCAACTGACGAAACCGACTTGTCACATAATAGATGGTCATGCTTCCGCTGCCCGACCATCCAGTTGTTTTATGCTGAACACCACGGCGGCCTAGGGTCTTCACTTCTGCCTTTGTTTTTTCAACTGAAGCTTCAATAGTCTTAATATAGAACATTTCCTCTACCTGACCGTTGATTGTGGCGAAAGCTCGTCCCTCTTGTCCACTGATTGTGTCCTTTGCCTCTAAAAACGTCATTTATCTCACCTGCACTTTCATATATACTTTTTCGATACTGTCTACTGGCTGGATATTAGCTTCGACATATATAGCATCTGAATCATTGCCAGGAGATACAGTGATATCCGTCTGAGCATCAAAATTTTGAATGGCATCAATCCCCTGCAAGCTATCCAAATAGACAACAGCCTCTTTTCGAAACAGAGCTCGGCCATCAACATTGTTTGATACCTTACCGATGTAAAATGATTCAAAAATACGCTTCAAATCATTCGCAATACCATCCAGCACACGGAGCACACGGTTTTTTTGAAGTTGTTTCCCCTTCTTTGGAGTGTAAGAGAGGAAAGTATTAATATCCTGCTCAACCACGGCTCGATTAACGGACGGTGTAAAGAGAAATTCTCCAGCTTTTAAAGCTGCTTCAATCTGTGTATTGGTGTAGCGTGGCGTCACATCTACAGCATCGTCGTATGCCGAATAAGTAAGAGACTCATTCATCTCAGCTGCCGCTGAAGCACCAGCTACCCAAGCAGTGGCCTGCGCGGCTGTTATTGTTGTCCCATCGGAGAGAACCACACCATTCTTAACGCTGATTACACCTTCGAAATCGGCTACAGGGTAGTTTTCAAGTACAGCCTGTACCTTTTTACCTTCCGACTCTCTTAAACGCCGTACAAAGGCAGCATATACCGCTTTGAGTGCGTTGTCCGTGGATGTGAGTGCAACTGTCTGGAAATCGTACAGCTCCAGTGCAGCTAGAAAAGCAGTATGATCAGCATTAGTCACAGTGCCATTAGCACCGCCCACTAAAGGAGCCCCTGCGCTTGCTGTCAAAGCCCCAGTCCCACCCCAAACAATCCAGTCATTAGCTTTGAGCCCGGCGATGTTAGCGACCACCTGCGTGTCCACTACTGCGTTATCCAGCAAGGTTTTCACATCGAATTTGCTACTGTCGTCAATGTTGGTTTGTACTACAACCTTTAGATCGTTCCCCCGAGTACCGCCGTATTTTGCTGTCGGTATCAAGGCGCCGATTGTAGCAGTTGCTTTAACTCCATCATTAAGCTTGTAGAGCAATACTGTACGCGCCCGCTTTTGCGCCTCACGCACAGGCAACAGTTCTGAAGCCGTAATGTCAAACCCAAGTGTTTTGATTGTATCCTCACCAGCTACAATCGGTGTGATGACCTTAGCCGCTCCCCATGGGAGAGTTAGTGCTAAAGAGGTTATTCCCCTGCTGCCGACTGTACCCAATGCACCGCCATTCGTTTCCACGTTGATATATACACCAGGTCTTACTTTATTTTGCGTGATCCAAGTGCCTCCACTCAAATCAATCAACTCCTTTTCTAATTAGCATATCTCCACTCATATCCATAAGCGCTTTTCCGTTTACCACGACAGCATTCATTTATAATGCTTCCTGTACGCCTGTTAGCTACACTTTCCAGCGCTTCCTGAATACTGTTATACACTCTAATCGTTCGACCATCTTTGATTTGTTTTACTTTGATTTTGTTCGCCTCATTCATCCTTCTCATCCGGACTCTAGAAGCTTCAATGTCTATCAAACCTTCATTAATTGCGTGTGTGGTATTTTCGCTACATGTAACCCACTCCAAGTTATTAACGTTGTTATCTGACTTACATCCATTAATATGATTGACATTATCTTTGTGAAACGGGTTTAATATGAAGGCCTGGGCAACTAATTTATGAATAGTAATTGTCTTCCTGATTCCTTGAGTTCGTTTACTAAGCGTTAAAACTTGATATCCGTACTTATCAACCTTTGGCTTAAGTACTCTACCTCTATAGAGACGGGTCACTCCATTATTTTGGACTATGTTCCGATCTAGAGAGCGTACATTTCCATAATTAGATACTTGATAGAAATTTTCGAATCCTTCTACATCGACCCAGACCTCCATATTCTATTTAACCTCCTTATTCATAAAATCATCGATCACTTGTTGTGCCTCAGAAGCTGTATACAATTCCCCCGGCTCCAGCAGCGCCGATAAGACGTCTTTGTCTTTATATGAATACTTAGCAGAGGCTAAGAACTGCTCTTTGGTAAATGATCCCTCAGTCGGTGTCTCAACTGTCTTAATGCTCTTCTCACTCACTTAATACCGCCTCCTTGCTTCATAGTCTGCATTTTTACATCCGTTGCTTTCGTCCTCACGACATGATAGTTAAATTGGACGAAGAAATGCAGCACACCCTCCACAATTTCATCACGCATGCCGATACCGCGGTATCCTCCCTCAGCGCCGGTCACATACTCTAGTTCTGAGTACAGTCGCTCAGCCATGAGCTCGCATTCTTCCCGGGGTGCCGCGGCATCCTTGTGTGGAAAGTAATGAACATCGAAGGAATTCAAACGCCGATACCGCCGATTAATTTCCCTGTTTTGGCCGCCTTCGATGCGCAACACAAAAAAGCACGGCTGCTTCATGCCCTGCTCTACTGCTTCGTCATAAACTGGATACTCCGGAGTAAATAGCGATAGCCTCTTTATAAGTGCGTCTTTGATATCCTGCATGCTCACCGCCCCATGTACTTCTCCATGTATTTTTTCAGCTTCCGCTCCATGATCCCCGGCAACTCTCTCTCAAGTTCCTGCTCGGATAAGGTCAGCATGAATTTACCGTTAACCCAACCGGTACGCAGTCTGGTAACATGGCCGTACTCAACATAGAGTGCATACTCCACATTGTTGACAATCTCAACGTGTACACCGCCTCCTGGGAGCCGAACCACATCACCAATTTGCCAGCCACGACGCAAGTCACCGGATTTTACCGGAGTCCTAGCTATAGTCTTCGCCAGTAACCGTCCTGCAAGCTCACGAATACACTCCTCCATAAATGCTGGAAATTCATTTTGCATCCGTTGAAGGTTCTTCTGAAGCTTTTTGACATCGGAGAAATCGAATTTACCCATGCTCATGCGTTCAGGACCTCTTTTAGCTTAATCTCCTGATGAGTCGGATATCTAAATGGTTTACCTGCTTGCTCACCTTCAAAAGTCATACCATCCTGCACGATCGTTATTCGACTACCTGGCTTAATAACTACATCAGGAGAGATAAACAATTTGGCATCATAGTTCACCTGATCCGCTGTTACAGTTTGTGTACTAGCAGGCAAGGAAGTTTGAGAGAGTGCACACGGCTCAGCTGCTAGCACCATAACAGGCTGTTGTCGGGTCTTTCTAGTTACAGGGTCTTTAACATCCTGGATCTCGAAGACTGTAGCCAACCCTTCATAGGTACTCTCTATAGCTAAACGTTCATCTATTACATTTCCGAATGGCATATTACCACCTCAGCCTTCTAAAGGCATTTAGCTGTGCTGAATAATTCCTCACAAAAGCTGCCCCAGATCCAACCACAACCGTTGCCTTAGCGGATCCGAACGCTGTTGTAACATCCCCGCGCTTGATACTGGTTACAGCTGGTGTAGTCTGCTCAAACTCTGTCGGGTACTTCGTCCGATAGTAATCCTCAGCTATATGCAGCACTACGTTATCTAAGGCTTCAGGAATAGAAGAAATGTTGCAGTAGGTTTTTATCTCCTGGACGATGGTCTCCAAGACAAACAGTAGCCGGAAATTTTTGCTTAGGTCCTCAATCGGGATCAGTAGCAGTCCCTTCAGCTTGTCCAGATACTTTTCCGTCTCCTCCGGCATCTGCTTCACCTGCTTTCAGAATAACTGCAAGTACTTCCTTTATCTTCGTAGCTTCGCCCAAGTCAATGTCGTGCTCTTTGGCATATTTCTTTAGTGCTGGCAGCTTCATTTCTTCCAGCGGCACATCCTGCTTATCTTCATCATCATCAAATTCAGGAACATCTTCACGGCGGATTACTCCATCCTTAATCAGGGATTCCACTTCACTAGGGAGGATCAAAATCTTATCACTCGCCTTATAGAATTTCCGATTGTATTTCGCTCCAGTTAACAGAGATATCTCGATTCTCTTTTCTTCAGACACTCTCATCATCCTTTCAAAATAAATAGGAGAGGCGTTAGCCCCTCCTTAAACCACTTTCGCAATAAAAATATTGTCGATAGTTTCAAATGATGGCAGTGTGATTGCAGAAACGATAGTTTCCACACTAACTGGGTGTGGCTGCTTAATTGTTGTGATAGCCACACCTGTATTCACGATAGAAACTTCTGCGCTTGTTGCCCCGCTCATAAGATCAGCTTCTTCTGGAGTAGTACCATACCACGTTTTACCCAAAGCACCGTCTGGAATCAGTGTGAAATAATCGTCTGGATAGAATTGGTGTGAGCTGCCATCTTGTAGAGCATATTTCTTGTTGTAAACCGCAACCGTCAATCCCAGTTTGGACTCCAGGTATTGACGCATCAGCGCATCAGTCATGATGATGTTTAGCCCGCCAAGAGGATTCATGTCCAAACGCACCTTTTCGTTAGCTAGAATGTTATTCCACGTTTTACGAGTAACGATCGCCTTAGTTGGACGTACGCCTTGCTCGTCTTCAATCGTATCCTGCCATTCTTTGATGTCACCCACGATATTAGCTGTTGGATCGTCCCATTTGTCTGATCCTGTAAGAGTAGTCTTATGTCCAGACTTCATTTTGTAGTCATAATCATAGTCGATTCGGTTGGCAGTGATTCGGATTTTACCCGATGATAGTAATTGCATACGCATACGCTCGGCGTTAACCTCAGCGCCGTTAACCAAATTGGCTCTATCATCATAGATTTGAGTAATCAAAGACTTTACATATTCACCATTGTTCGATTCCAGGAGTCTCAGCAATTCTTGACGATCCTTTTCTTTCAACAGCATAGCCTCGCGGAAAAATGGCATCTCTGTTTCTACCTTGCCGAAACCAATACGGTCTCTCAGGGTTGCTTTAGCATCGAATTCTGATGGCATCAAGGCTACAGGCAGTCCTCCTGCTCCTTTAATCCAACCAATATCTAAACCAAGCTTTTTTGCTGATGGAAACAGCGTTGCTCCCAGATATGGAATAGCGTTTGATGGGTTAGCCGCAATATAAGCCGCGATCTCTGGAGCTCTTACTAAATCTTGAATGTTAGGCATAATAAATTTTCACCTTTCCTTTCTTAGTCGATAAATGTGATCTGCTTCAATGCTGTCAGTTCTTCAGCAGTAGGAGCAGTCAGGATTTTATTTTTATTAATGAACGCATGAATGAGCATCGCCCCTGGTGCTGGACCACTTGTTACATCTGTATCATTCAACAGAACACCTTCAGCATTGGATACTCCAGTAGTGGTTGTAGCCTTGACCGCCAGTTTAGTATCGTCAGCAATCACACCGCCACCTAGAATAGTTCCAGCTGGCACAATCTTTTTACCATCAGCGTTAGCTGTAACACCTGCATCGCTCACCGTGACGGCAATTGCTACATAGTGATCTGGGAATTTAAGAATTTCTTTCTTATTCCCATAGGTAGTTTCTTTAAATTTACTCATTTTGTTTATCCTCCGTTCTTATTTAAAGTAGCTTTCTCGGGCTGTATCCAACCCTTCATTGCCTTTAGTAGATTCAGCCAATTGCTTGCCGAAGCTACCAACCTTGTCATCGCCTTGTTCGCCCTTAGATTGATCCTTGCCGTCCAATAGAGAGGTTCCTTTAAACTTGAACCCTCCACCACCACCTTTATCCTCGGTTTTAAACAAGTAGGCATCCGATGTTTGTAAAGCCTTAAGCTGCTCGTCTAAGCCGACCAATTTACCGTCATCACCGATGACCAGCCTTTCCTTGTCTATTAGTCCAGTAACATGCTTCTCGTTATGCACCTTACCAGTGAGTGCAGCAGAAATAGCATTGTCCAACTTAATCTGTTGCAGGTCGGCGTCATATTTTTCCTTTGCTGTCTTGTTATCAGTTTTGAGCTGTTCAATCTGCTTCTTTAGGTCATCTGACAGTCCGGCAGCTTTACTCAGATCCTCGATTTGCTTGTCCCGATCAGCGACATCCTTCTCTGCCTGCTGCTTAGCCGCAGAAACTTCGTTATACTGACTTTTCGGAACAAAGTGCTTCGGAATCTCTTTACCAGCATCTGCAATAGCCCCGTCAATCTTTGAATCTTCAACGCCCAACTTCTTCAACAACTCTTTCAGCCAATCCATATATAATCTACCTCCATAGATTTGTATAGCTGCTCTCCAGCTTAGGGAGTGAACCGATATGCTCCGGTTCATGAGCAAATAGGCCGCGGTAGTCTCAACCACGGCCTAACTTTTCTTATCGCGTTTCCAAATGTCCGAAAATCTCATGTAGCATCCTAAAGGCGTCTTCATGATTCCGACTTTATTAAACCAATGATATAGCCCTACTCGCTGGGAACGAAAGAATACGTAAATCAGCTTGAAGGGATAAGCCCACCATCTACATAAGCGTATAGTCTGTGTCCAGTGGTCAATTTCCCAGACAATCCAACCGACAGCCGGTAGTTTCCTTCTGTAATCACTGAAACTGACCTTCATGGCCCCCTCCTATTCAGCAATATAAAAAGCACCCTCGCATATTGGAGAGTGCTTCATATACCATATTTCTGTTTGATTAGTACCCATTTCATAGCTTCTTCACGATTTAACCGTCGTTCTTCTGCTGCGTTAGCATCCATGATTCCTATCGGCTGTTTTGGCAACTTATCACGCTTCTGAAGGTATTCATACCTAACGGCGCTGATCTCGTCCACTAAAGCATCGAATCGTTCACCCAGCTTATCACGCTGCGGGGCAAACTGTTCAGCAATAGCCGCTCTATTCTCTTCTTTAGTTCGCAAGATCATCACTCCTTTGTATATTGTAGCGATTCAAGAAGCATTACTAGCTGTTCCATAGTTAGATGCTTTTCATCATAACCTGTGAGTGCCTGCTCAATAGTAAGCAATGCAAGATATGAATCTTCTGCTTTATCGAGTAAACGGTTAATCTCATCTGTACTCAGGTTTATTGGGGCTGACTTCTTCAGGATGTATGTGCTACTAGAATCAACAGCTCGTAATTCCTTGATTCCATTCTTTATGAATGCTAGGACATCGTCACGGCTAAACGAACCGCCTGGTTCCCCATCCACTGTAGGGTGATTATGGGTGACGATACTCTTTTTAAGTACATCAGGTGGTTTGATCTTGGTAATATCGACAGATGCCTTATCACCCTTAACATGGATAACCTCACCTTCTTTAGTGAGAGCTATTGCATGTTCTTCCGGTGCATTCCTGATGGCTTGCTCCGCATCCTTTACATAGTTGCGGACGATATCAGGTTTAGACAAATCGATATTACCTAGTTTACGCGGAATGTCCGGCTGCAGCTTCGGTAGATCCATCTTACTGAGATTAATCAGCGGTGGTGCAGTCTTTCCGGTTTCATCATACCATTTCTCAGGTTCCAGGGTATAGATGCTTTTCTCAGGAATTGGAATATCCTTTCTAGGCCCGCCCGGAATCTCAATAGTAGGTAAGAGAGTCTCTGGTGCTTGCTTACTCGGAGTTTCAACAGAAACAGTCTCTGTAGCTTCAGGAGCGTATTTCTCCGCCCATTCCTTGTAGTTGATATCCTCTGGTATGGTCTCAGTCTTACCGTCCTCGTCACGCGCTACCCGAGCTTTAATGTTATCGTCATAGTGCGGGATAGTGGTAGAACGACAATGAGCATGTAGAGGTGGGTAGTTAACATTAACCACTGCATCGGAAATAGCAAATACCTTTCCATCCATGTCCTGGCACTTAGCAGATGTCCTATTATCCAACGTAGCTGTAAAGCGGTATTCTTCAACACCTAATTCTTTATAACCAGCTAGTCGAGATTGTCCAGCAAAGTAAGCTGATTCTGTAAGGATTAGTCGTGTAGCTGCTTTTTCTGATACACCCATACGATCCTGAAGCTGTTGAATCATCTGTTTTGATGTATCCCCGCGTATAAGTCCTTGAGTAAAGATATTCCGCAGTTCACCATTCAACCTTACTCGATCAGTCCATATACGAGATGAGAAGTTGCTACCATCTGGTGCCCATGGAGCCGAAAGGATAGCTTCAAGCTGCCGCTTATCTAACTTGGAGAATGATGCTCCTATACCGATACCCTTTTCCAGTTCAAAAATACTTCGGTAGTAACCATCCTTGTAGACGTTGCCTAGTAGCTCCGTTGTGCCCGTCAGACGCTTAGCGGATAATTCCTCGACATGTTGCTTCATCTGCAATTGAATGGATTCTAAGCGGGTAACACGTACTCTTATGCTGGCATTCTCTAGTTCCTCCATCCACCGCTGATCTATGGCGTTTTCTTTACCACGAGCAATGTAATCTTCAACGGTCCATTTGAATTCTTTGAGCTCTCCAGCTTTCAGAACTTGCTTGGCAGCGGATAAGCTAACGATCCCGTTATTATCTGCAAACCGCTGATAGAAATTGTTAACGTCCGTCTGGACAGATATCTGAGCCTTACGGTATTCCTTATTCATTGCCTTTGTGAAAGGTACACCCTTATTTAGTAGTGACTCATTCAGTTGTTCCATGCGCTTTGACCAGTAGGCCTCAGACTTCATTTCTCATCAACTCCAGCCTCTACAGGGGGCTTATCATCGGTCAAACCTCCATATTCCTGTGCGCGATCCAGAGAAGTCTTTTCTTCGGCTTCCTTGCGCTTCATTTCCTCCTTGGTATCTGTCACCCATGGATGGTTAGCGAGTATGGTTTCATCAGAGACGATCCCTACGCTGTTCTTGGCATCAGTGATAACTTGGGTCTCATTAATGACAATATCCCGGTTAAATAGGAAATTGACTGTCTCATCTGAGAAGTCATTCCCCGTGGTATTAAAGATATGTTTATCAACGAACCACAAAAGTTGCTCAAGTGCTGCTTGGAACTCGTTTTCGATATCGTTAGCATCCATATCCAAATCAGCATATAAGAATTTCAAAGCTTCCCCGCTCGGTGCTGTTGCAAATGAATCCGCTTGAGTATCTACCCCGCGACCGAATTCATATATATCAGACCGGGTCATCTCCGTATGGAGCTTGTAAGCCTCAGTGTTGATATTGACATCCATAGTTTCGACATCAGCGCCATCTTCTGCAGTTACCTTAACAGATCTATAAATCATCAAGTTTCTCCGGAACTCACCAAGATCAGTTCCATCATATCCCTTAAGTTTAAATATGCTGTTGGGAATGTCTTCTAAGTTATTGCTGTTATCAGACTTGCTTCTATCATAGTCATCTATCAGCGATTTAAGTAAGCTGATCAGCGGTAACTCGTCCTCATTGTATTTAAAGCAAATGAAAGGGATGCGCTCCCAGTTTAAGGCATGTTCAGCTTTTTCAATCCCGTCTATAGCAGCAAAATGACTGCTGAATTCACCCAATTCCACATCCGGTATCAGTCCGCTTGTTGTCGGTACCGCTAAACTACCCGTACCGATCACATAGCGGTTAACGCCTTTAGAGTGCCAGAATTCAACCTTTTGGATAGTTGTTTTCTTTTTCCCCTCATATTCGTCAACCTCATATACGCGGATAATTGCATCTAGTTCGGTATGAGCGGCGTCTTTCCATAGTGGTATGATTTCTTCAGATGGCAGCTTCTTAAACCGGAAACGGCCTTCTTCGTCGTAATAAACATGCAACCAGGCGCGACCCTTCTTGCTACTTTCCTTCAACAGGCTTTTTAAGAGTCGCTTAAACCCTTTATCAAATATTCCTGTCAAAAGTTCATCATAAACTTTGTTCTTGGTCTGTATGCTCATTTCCTTACTCAACAGATAGCCAGCTTTCTGGTCAATAAGCTTCCGCAAGAATCCATGGACGATCTTGTTATTAGCTAGGTTTTTAGCTTCTATTAGCGCCCCGCCTTCTCCAATGGTCATTCGCTTACGTTCTAAAATATCTGCCTTATTCTGATAGTAGCGTTCACCAGCAAGCATATCCCTACGTTCCTGAGAAGGTAACCAGTCATCGATTCCCTGCTTAATAATTTCTTCGTCTGTCATAGCCGACTTTGCACCTTTTTCAATGATCTGGATAACCTCTTCTGTTGTACTCAAATAGGTTTCCTCCTCTCCTATTAATCAAATGAGAATGCATCAGGCTTACGGATTTGCTCCATAGCATAACGTAACGCATCCATAGCATGGTTAAAGTCATCAACTGGCTTTTTCGTGAACTTCCCAGCTTTATTCTGTTCCCATACATAGCTTGATAGCTCTATGCTGACATTCGGACATTTGAATTTATGAACGATGATTTCATACTGCTGAATGGTCTGAATACCAACCTTGATGCTATCCCCGCCTTTTTCAGCGGCTCTAATCCTACCAATCCCGAAACCGCGGATTTCAGCAATGGATTTTGGCTCTGAGGAATCCGCAATGATACGCTCCTTAGAGTAGCCCTTTTCTTTCAGCATATCGGCAATATCATCGTTCAGCATGCCATGCTCATAGTGTTCATCGAAGATATACAGCTTCTTCTCCTCTTTGTTAACCAGAGCGCATACAAGAGCGGTAGGGTCATTCGTATAACCAAAGTCGAGTCCAAACACTGCCCTGTAACCCTTTTGCTTGGCAATAGCTCGGTAATCAAACTCTTCTTCCCGCCAGTCTTCATATATAGCACCCTCAGCGATACCCCAATCTCCGTCACCCTCTACCCTATGACGCTTTGGTTTATGCTTCTTCATCCATTCAAATAGCTTGCGGTCCTCGTCTCCCAGGAACTCATTACAGCGGTATGTTGTAGTATCCACGAATGTATCTGGGTTCTCGGTATCGAAGAAACGATGTTTTAACCAATGTTTTTCATTCCACGGGTTAAAGGTTATCGTCAGCTGCTTATAGTACCCATCTGGCAACAGACCACGGATAGACATATCCACCTTATCGAAATCATCTTCATTAAGGATCTGATAGGCTTCTTCAAACCACGCCCAACACAAATAGCCGGTGTCCACCGTAATAGAGGTGATTGACATCGGATCATCAAGACCACGGAACAATATCTTTTGTCCTGTTGGCTTATATATAGCTTCTAGTGGCGATTTCTTGAATTGCCACTTGTTTGCTACCCCCAACCTATTAGCTGCCCATTTAAGCTGTGCCCAGGTGGAGTCTTTATGAGTATTGAACGTCTTACGTAGAACTAAAGTATTGGCTAATGGGTATTCCATCATTTTGGCAATAATAGATAAAGCGGCTGTTACGCTTTTTTTCGAACCCCGACCGCCTTTGACTACTCGATAACGTCCTTTAAAATGCCAAAACTTTGCGTATCCCTTGCCGACGGTCTCCTGTAAGCTAATAACTTTACTCATGGAGATCATCCTTTATGAATACAACCTCTGATTCTACCGTTTTACTGATAGCCGTAACCTCAAGCTGCATTTTCTGAACGCGAAGCTTAGTTTCTTCATCCATATAACCTAGGTACTTCTCCAGCTCTTTCAGCGCTCGCATCTTATCGTAAAACTTGATGCTTACACCATCACGTCCTTGTTTCACTTCACTAATTAACGTACCGTCTACCTCATAAGCTGACTTAAAGTGAACAAAACTAACTGTTTTGGTTACCGGGTCGCCCTCTTCATCATAAGTAGGTCCATCTATACCGATTACTGGCTCTTCCGTGGTACCGAAGTCTACGTAATCAGTAGTATCAGCAAATGCGATTTTAAGGTACTCGGCTATGACCCGATGAACGCTCAACCCAAGCTCACCAACCATCTGATCCTTCAACCTTGTGATTTCTGCCTGAACTTCAGGTTTCCTCAGGTTTTCCCATCCAATGGAATAAGCTGCTCTCTTTGAATAACCGGCAGCTAATGCAGCTCTAGTTGCGTTGAAGTCTCGCATATATTCAAGGACAAACATTCTTTGCTTATCAGTTAGCTCAGCTTCTACTTCCGGCGGATCGCCCCGAGCCACCTCTTTATTCTGTTTACTGGACTTTGGTTTATTTTGTTGTACAACATTCTTCTTTGGCTGTTGTACAACGTTATTTGATGATTGTTGTACAACACTCCATTTGTCACGTTGCTTCCAGACCGCTACCTTCTTTTCGTCAATGTCCAGTTGCTCCGCTATCTGCCTGTTTGTTATTTCCCCACCGTGTTCACGCCATATCTCTAGTGCGCGGTCACGGTTTGGATCGCGTGCTCTTGGCATTACATTATCACCACCTCCGTATTTAAGACACTAAAAAAAACGCCCGAAGGCGCTCTCACTATTTGTTCATGTCCCATATTTTTTTGGCAAAATCATTATGCTTATCCTTTATTTCTTTAGCAGCAAGTAATGCACCAAGAATTTGTGAGTGCTTCATATGAGCATTAACATTCAGAGTCTTATAAGCACTATTCACTCGATCAGTCACAGCATCAACTTTAATTTCCTTATTGAGATACATGACAGATTGGGAAGCCCACTTTTCTATCTCAATTGAAAGACTTTGGGTCCCTACAAGTCCGCTCACTTCTTCAGTAAATGCTTGCCCCTGACTTATTAATTCCTCTAACAATATTTCCACCTCCCTTCGACATCATATTTCGACGTAAAGGAAGTATTTTCCTGCTACTATTTACCCATGTACCTTACTTCGTCGTCACCTCTGCAGCTTTTGGAGTTAAAGAGAAATCAAAGGTTTCCATTCTTTTATCTTAAACTATAATACTGGTACATTTTTCCTACTAATGATGTTAAACTAGTAGGACCTATGTCTTTTTTATTATTTTACATAAAAGGGAGTTATCTTTTCTATGAAATTAAAAAATGCTTTGCTTATCATTTCCACTACTTCATCAATAATAATTGCAACTGGATGTTCCCCATTACAAGCATTTCATCAAAAGAGTCTCCAAGTGGTAGCTGATATAAAAGGAGTAGAATTACCAGCACAAGTCGAGAATACCTCGGATTTGACTTTTACACTTGACCTGTCTTCGAAATATGAAAGATATGTTAGTAAAGACTTGCTTAAAATTTCTAAAGAAATTGTAAAAGAGTTTGATGAAAAATTTAAAAACAAACAATTCTTTACTGAAAGTGAAATAATGAATTTAAGATCCTTACTTGAACCTTATAGCTATTTAGAGGAGGATGATTTTGATTCTCAGTTTAATGATGAATCAGCAGACTACAATGATAAGTCATTATATGAATATATTAATCAATGTTTTTACTACTTAGAAAAGCAATATTATAGTGAATATATCGAATATTTAGCACATGTAAAGCAACTAATTGGACAACCAATGACATTTGAACACAATATAAACAGTTTGGAACATGAAGTAGTAATTGACTTCGCGATAATGCGTGGATCAATTACAGATCCACAAAATGTTCTTGATGAAAAATTGAATGAGATAAAAGACAAATACCAATTTAAGATAATCAGCACTAAAGCTAGCAATAAAAATCCAACTTTAATTAAAGTTACCTATGAGTATATAGATTCTGTTGGTAATCCCCCTATAAGAAAAACAGAAGTATACAGTATAGCCGTTCTGGATAAAGGAAATTGGAGTTTTTCGTACATAATACACCCTGATAATTAATAATCGGCATGCGCTAACTCAACCTTAATAAGTAGCAACATACCGATCGAATATCCTATATACCGCGATAATGGGATTTGGGTCCCTTTATGATGCATATTCGCTATAAAGGAACCTTATGTAATAGGTTCCTCCTATATACAGTGGGCGTTTACTAGACAAAAACAGCCTACTCTAAGGCGGCTCACAGTTTATATATAATGAATCATTGCCATGTCTTGTTCTTGATTTTTGAGATCACTTAAATCCAGATTAAGAATATCAAAGACAAACTCTGCAAATTCATCTTTATGATTTTTCACTACGTCTTTAGGTGAGTTTATTGCCCTATTTATGCACCCTGTATATAAGTCAGCGAGCTGAATTAATGTACTCCATTTTGAATCAATCGCGCTGAATGTATTGAGAGTCAAGTTCTTTTTAAAGTATCCCTCAAAGTGTGTGACAAGATGTTGTTCTAATTCATTCATAAAGAGGTTATCGGCACCAATCTCCTGATCCTTCCAAAAGTTAACCGTTCTGGGCAATGTTATTCTTCCTGAATTGACTTCATGTTGAACACCATGATGGACATGCTGATAATATAGTGCATATATCATCTCATCAATGGATTTAAACTTACTACTGGTTCTATCAAAAACAACTGCCTTCAAACTTAACATATCAGACATTGATATCATTTCTGAGAAAAAATCCTTGTAGTGCTGTAATTGTCCACCTCGCATCTCGGTAAAATGAAACTCTTTAGGCATATTTCTTTCATTCTTTCTTTCTGAACGCCATTCAGCAAAGTGCCTATGTAACGATGCAACCCTATCACTCTCCAAAATCCAAAGACCGCCAATAATCATGTATTTATCGGCGTTACTTTTTCCGCTTTCGTCGGTATAAAGAGTAATACTAGGAGTTCCAGGTTTGGTTGAGAGTTGAATTTCTTTTTCTAATTCTTCCTTATCATTTCTATATGCTTTTATTCTATCATTAGCTTGATAAAGCTTATATTCATTTTGAATTTTAGCGCGTGCCCTAGAAATTGATGTATCTCTTGTTAGTTTGAACATCTGACTAACATCCACAAAGTTTCCTGTAAACCCTTCGAATATCTCCCAATACTTTATTTTAAGCGCCATATCTGAATTTCTGGTCTCTTCAAACCTATTCAAAATAGAGGCTACTTTTGAAATTAGAGTAGTCAAATTCCCGCTTGCTAAAGCGTTATTAAGGTTACTCATCTCCTTTTGTCGACGTTCCTCTTTCGAAAGCTTCTTTTTTTCATTTTTTTCTGGTGCCTCCTCGCTACTCTCTGGTTGTAAATCTCTCAATATATCTTTGCTCATCTTAACCACTCCCGTCGAATAATACTGCATTTAGGACAATAGTAGCATAACATGTTATTTTTTCCTGTTAAACTTTGGAAAATACTTTAAATTTCCATATATAAAAGCTATCAACATATTATCGCTGATAGCTTTTATATATTTCTATATAGTGTAATCTAGATAAAAAACAAAGAGTTATCTACTATGTCACTAATCTTTCGCTGGGCTCGCTGCACATATTCACTCACACTCCCGTAAGTAATCCCGAGCATCTTGGCTATCTCAGAATGTGGAAAGCATTGACCATGTGCTAATGTATAGCATTCTCGTTCCCGCTCGCTTAATTGATTAAGTGCATATTCTAGTTGGAACCGTTGTTCGTCTGAAAGATTGGCCGGGCTTCCCGCCTTTGAATCACTAGCGAAAGCCTGCATTCGTATTGGATCAAGTAGTACTTCGCGCTCATATCCAGCTCGCCGTTCTATACCTCTCTTATTACCTGGTCGCCGTCCTGTAGACAGCCACTCAATGGCAAACTCGCAATCTGATTTCATACCTGAGATAACCTTCTTATCATCAGCGTCAGCCTTTCTGTATGCTCGCTCCGCGCCTTTGAGGGAGAGTTGATAGTTTAGGGCAGTTGCTGGACCTAAGTCCGTTACCTTTACTACAGGAGCCTTGCTATTGGCGATGTTCATCCTCATTCCCCTTTGTGGTATAATTTGGTCGAGGATAAAAGCTGCTATTGCCCTGATGCGTCAGGGCTTTTTTCTGTATAAATACCTTCCACCATCATAGAAAACATCTTCATGTTTGTGCTAATAGGATAGGTGTTGTATGCATCCTTAAATCTAACCCAGGTTGGTCCCCAAGCTAGTACATTTACAGGTAAGCCCGGGCTAGCAGTGAAGATAAACTGTCTATGCCCTGCTGCTAATGCATTTTGAGTGTCCTTATACCTCATCCTCTTCTCCCCCTTATACCTCATGGATTGGTTCGTATCTTCCAAATGCTATATCAATGTTCACTTTGCTTTTGATCGTGTTGCTTTTGGACCTGAACATGTAGTTTGTTGCAAGATGGGCAAAACTCAAACCCTGAAACCGTTGTTGCACAATCTTTACAGATAGCGTTATCACAAGTTTCATGATGTCCGCCTATCATCCGACCTCGTTCATCTTTAGCTGATGTCCAAGAGTAACCGACTACAAAATCACACAATTGAGTGGCTTCGTTCTTCTTGCAAAAGGTGCATGGATACTTTGGCATTCTCTGTACCTTTCCCATGTGTATCCTCCTTGTGTAGATAGAGAGGTATTATTCCTCTCTACCCCTTATACGGCTTGGGCTTGTTCGGTCGATTCGATGGCCTAACGGCCAGGGGAGTATCATATATAGCAGCCGCAGCCGCCTATATCACTTAAATCAATCCTCACTTGCAAACCTAGACCTGATTCCCACTCTTCGCGTAACTCCTGAAGAGATACCGGATAATCAACCTTGTTAATCGTGCGGGTCAGAATTGTTATGTCTGTACGTTCAAGATACTGTTGCATTTCCTGTTCCTTCGCTTCGTGGTACAAATACAAGTCCCGGTTTTCTTGGAGTAAGTTTATGAAATGCCCTTGTCCCCCCCCCGGACGCAGAATCCTCCACAGTTGTTATGAGCAAATCCCATGTTATACAGCCGTGGGGCTGGGATACCATATTGCTTAAGTCCATGCAACATATCCGATTTGTATAAGTACGGATTTTCCGTCATTGGGAATTTACACTTGTACGGTGCCCAGCCCTTCTCTATGCCGCCTATCCGGTGCATTTCTGTCCAATCGATACCGAAGTATATAATCGCCTCATCTGGCTTGTACCGTTCCTTCACCCAGCGCCGTGATAATTTTTGCTTTAGTTCTTCGCTGCATTGCGCCACTCGGCTGTTCCCGATCCACTTACGATCCCGGAACACTTTCCACGGTTCCCGGCCATCTGATATCCATTGAAACTGCGGAATATATTCCATCACGTTCACCGCCAGTGACGTCAGATAATCCCGCCGCGCGTCAATGTCCTTATCTACATCCGGGATAGCTCCGCATAATTTCAAGAGATTAACGGGCTTAGGTAGGCCGAATAGGTAGGCGGCTGACTCGATCATAAAGCGGTAGAGGTCTTTGTCCTCGATCAAAGTGTCGGTGAACAGCAGTATCATATCTGCCGTACCATTAGCTTCAGCATCCCTGATTGCTGCCGCCATACTGCCAACGCCACCGCTGAAACTGTGTATACGTATCATCCTCTCACCCCTTAATAGATTGGTATTGTGGTGTATCTTCGTACTGCGCATCATTCTTCAATTTCATGGACGCAAAATTTATCATCACACTTTCTTTCTAGTACCGTCACAGTATTTTCTGCACGTTTTTTTGAAGAGTAGCGTTTAGCCTCAGATAATATACACCCTGCGGGGAATGTTTCCCCTTGGTGAATGTATGTGTTTCCCCTGTAAAATTCGCTTAGACCTTCCACGTATATTACATATTTCATAAAATCGCACCTTCCTGAATAGTTTTCGTCTACTGCTTATCTACTTGGTATGCCTGTAGTGTCATATATGCAGCCCGTAGCTCTTGCTGATATATCTTGCGGTTATGCTCATAATCGCGGAGAGCTTCGTCCTTGAGGGCTATGGTCTGCTGTGCCTCTGCTAATTTAGTGTCGCGTTCTCTTAACTTCTCATTAACACGTTTTTGAGTATCCTCGCGGTTAAATTCAAGTGACTTAACATACAATTCGAGTTTCCCAATACGTTGTTGTGACTCTTCTAGAGCAGCCCTCGCAGTTTTAACATCAGATATTAGTTTTACGATATTTCCACGCGCTACCATCCCTTCATACTCTGGTTCAATGGCATATCCTTCGCCATCTGTGGGCATTGTCCGATACTCACGACTCATTTCGTCTAACTGCTCATCCGTGAAATAATGTTTGATCTCTTCTATCCGTTCTGGTGTTGGTAAGGAAACTTTTCCTTCGCTCATGGCTGTAACTTATCTTTAGAAATGACTATTACATCCGGTCGGAATCCATTGGCTTCCCCATCATCGAAGTAAACTGTTCCCGATGGTGTAATCTTGGTTATTACATGCGGCTCTTTGATGTCGAAATTAGCCTTAGAGCCTCCGCTACCCATGCGTGTAATCATCACCGTATCGCCTACATTAGCACTAAGTCGTTCAACCTCTCGAGCAAGCTCTTGAGCTTCGTAATGCTCCTCATCGATCTGGTTAGTCAGTAAGCGATAAAACCCACCTTCAGGCGCTTCAGCTTGGTATAGGTCTGGCTTGCCACCTCGGTGGTAATAGTCGAAATAGATACGGGAACCTCCAAGCTCTTGCCCGTAGCATGGATGATTTGGATCAATGATTTTAACTTGCATTCTTTATCTCTCCTTATGGGCTATGCCCGAATGTTTAAAGAATTTATGGTTTATCACTTTTTTTGGTAAAAGTTATTAGTTGCGGAAATACTGTTACAAAAGGAGGCTGATCTTTTGAAGAAGAAGATTTCTGTTGTTATATTGTTAAGTAGCCTTTTGCTATCTCCTACAATAAGTGCTGACCCAAATGACAAGGAACTGCTTTGTAAGGAAGCTTTACTCACTGCATTGGGCCCAACTATCAGCAACGCAGTAAATGGATATTATGGCTTTCCTCAGCAATATGGACTCTATGACGCAGAGGTAATTAAAATCGAACGTGAACGAAATGGAGCCTTCTTGTTCAATGTAACCGTCAGAGTAAAAACTTTTACAGGCCCTCATAATCCTCCATATGGTATTGAGACAATGACTATAGCGATTGATTCGGCATTTCCTATGGTGATTGACTATAAGCATCAAGATGAGAAATAGAATTTTCTATTAAAGGCGGATGCCCTAACGGTACAGGTTCTGGCGGTCCTGCTTATCAGTGCCATCGATACGCTGGTATTAATGAGCTATGGCCCTACTGGGCAAGTACTACCGTTGTTGCCATACCTACCCTGCCAGTGGAGGCTTATCAAGTAATTAATGATGATCTCTCTCATTTAAAAAAATCTTTTTACGTTGTTATATGAATTATCTAATCTTCAAATCGGTCATTTTGATGGAAAGATCCCTGAGCAGCATAGCCATTAAGAGCATCAGTAAACATTGCAGTAAAGGTATTTAAGTCCTTGGTTTCTAATGATTCCAGAAATCTAATTTCCTTTGCTCGGAGATCCCTGCCAGCAGCTGTTATGATTAAATCAGCTAAAGGTTCAATCTGCTGCAATCGTTCTTCTTTTACCTTCTCTAGTTCCATCTGCTTATTTAGCTTGTGATTATGTTCGTTCCAGTCTTGTTCATCAAACCAAAAGTAATCACCGTACTTATTCCAAAATACTGAAATCCAGTATTGTAAGAGCTCTTCATCCGTTTGGATAATGTCGTGACACATCCCACAAAGGCGTAACCCATTTGTCTTTACTCCCCTGCCCTTTCGTCCTCGTGGCATGACATGATGTGTTGTTGAATCCGGGGCAGTTTTACAATGTGAACATTTACCGTCAGCCTCTGCAATCAATTCCTTAATTACTGACGCTGGGAACTCACAACGCTGTTTTGAGCTTTTACCAGGTTTATGATCTACGAATATCTTTTGTTTCAAAGGAGATACCTCTTTCTTCTCCTTCTTCCGCTGGCCTAAGCTACTTGTCTTCTTGGGCTTCTCTTGCTTCTGAGGCTTCCAAAAAGTCTGATGGGTCACTGCTTCCCACCTCCTGACGTCCAGTTAATATTTCTCTTTGATTTTGAAATTTATTAACGCATATCGCCTACCTGTACGACGTTGAATTTCTTCACAAGCCTGTTGCCTGTAGATTAACTGAGCCCCTTCATCATGAAGGACTGCGTACAACTCTGTCATAGTAGCCTTATCCCAACTAAAATTATTCATGATTAGCCTCAGTTTTGTTACGTACTTTTCTTTGCAGCACCCGATCTTCTAAGTGGTTAATTTTCTTGCAGTTTAACTCTTCAATTTGTCTATGATAAAAAGGTACGTACCTGTATTCATCTTTGATCTCCACTCGATATATAAAAGCAATTGCATCTTCACGGTCTTTGACTGGTGCGCCCAGCTCAGCGCATCGTTTACGGGTAAGTGCTATTCCATCCTCTGGCATTGATCCATACCACCTACCTGTCAATGAACCTGCTGCATCAGGGATAAAACACGTTGCTCCGGTATCCATCATTTCATTTTTTGTGAAGTATCCCTTTCTATTTGGCATATAGGATCACTCCTTTTAAGATGGGGCAGCCGAAGCCGCCCCGTAATGAGTGTGTTAAGCAATAATTACTACTCTTTCAGACTTAATTTCTTGTTCAAGTGATTTGGTCAGGTATTCTTTGATATCCGCCATTGCCTGTAACTTCCAAGCCCCTCCGTCCGCTTCAAACAACGCCGCTCGTGGACCATCCTGCATACGGAAGACAAAAGAACAAGTTGGTTGAGAAATTTCAACAAAGGTGCGGAACGGTTTTAAAGTTACGGGGTTAGGAAGTTTAACATCTGCTACCGCTGTGATACCTGTTTTCGCGGTAACGCTTTGAGAGATTCCATCATCACCTGTAGTTTTTACGTTATCTTCTTTGATATTTCCAACTACTTTTAGAAGAGTGTCTCGATCAACACTCTGAACAAAGCATGATTGCAGAAGGATAATGAATTCCTCGACAGATATAAAATTCTTGAAGGGGATAGTTGGCAATAGCGCTTCTGCTTGAACAAGGATATTGCGACGCTTGTCCCGGTTGAATGTACTAAGGACCCTAACTTCCGTTGGGCTTTCGATATGGATCAATACCGGTGGCTGACTATCATAATCATTTTGGATGTATTCTACGATTCCGGATAAATTGCGAACCTTGAGGGTTGTTGTAGTTGCCTCCGCCACTAATTCCAAATTCCCAGTAGCATAGGTTTGTTCTCCAACAGTTTTAATTTCCTTATTACCAAGTCCGACGATATATTGAAATGCTTCTTTTAACATGAATGATTCCTCCTAAGGGATAAATAGATTATTTGAAATTAACTACATTGCTTTCCTTTTGCTCTACATGATTAACTTTGTTGCCTCTATCATCAGCTACATCCCCGTCATTATCGATCATCATTTGATCCTTAACGCCGGACACAAGCTCTGCTGCCTGTGCTTTACCTTCGTTATCCATTCCGAAGATAATTGTTGTAGATACGCCCTTCGCCGGTGCCAATGCTGTTTTCACATCAATATCAACAGAACCGATCTCTCGCTTTTCATTCGGCTTTATAGCAATAGTCAGTGTTAACTTACGAACGTTCTTCCAGTTAGTGTTTGGGTCCAGCACATTAGCGGCCAGTTTCTGCATTTCAATGTTCAGACGTTCACCGACAGCACCTTCAGCTAGATTATTAAAGTTAATTTCTTTACTCATATTAAAATCCTCCATTTTCTAAAATTTGTATAAATGGGTACACCAGTTCTATTTTTGGTTGCGGCGGTGCCCGATCCCCTGTCATACTGGGTACCTACGCTGTTTCTGTAAACCACACCCGGTCTACAGCAGCCAGATAATCAAGAGGGACACGGCCTGTCCTAACTTCAAATGCGTCAATCTCGAAGTTATCCAACGTCATGCTTTTGCGGCCACCTCTGGAAGCCTCAACCTTGTATGCACGTAATGCTGTGAAGGGTAAAAGGTATGTTTTACGTTGTTTTCTAAACTCGACTAGTACGAAGCATAGAGCTCCGAACTTATGACACTTATCCAGATGGTCATATTGATGATCCTCAACCCTCTTAAGGTCAAATCGATCAAGTTCTTGAATTGACTTTGCTTCAAAGAAGATAGCTCTTCCACGATAAATCCCATCATAGTCAACAGTTGATTTTGCCTCAAAGAATCCAGCGAGTACCTTTGTTCCTTTACTTCTTGTTACCTTTACTGGGGTTGATCGTTTATTGATAACCGCTACTCCCCGATGCTCGTATGATTCATTTGTGTAATTAATCAGATTTTCGAACGCCGCCCCGCGGTTTCCTTGTCCTACCATCTTTTAGCCCCCCTTTTCCGTCTGGACGCGGCGGATCGAAAACATATCGCTTGTCATCGATCACAAGTACGCTTGGCAGATCCTCGTACATTTTTGCAACGGTTATGATTTTCTTATATTTCTTACCTACCTCGTAATGTGTCACTTCAAGCCTCTCCTCCCTTTTCTCGCCGTTTGGCAGCAATCATAGTCACCACACCTCTGCATGTTTGCGATCGACGAGCACCATTATGAGCTTTTTTATTTTTTCTCTAGCTATAAGTTCCTTAGTAGCATGGATGCGTATGTCATAGTCAAAAGAGTCATTGTTGCTTATCTGCAAAAGTTCAATGTCAGTCTTCCAGTTTAGAAATTTCATAGCCGTTTTTCCTCCTCAGCTCGTCTTCTTTTCTCAAGAAGTTCAGCCATTGACTTCTCATGAAGTTCGATTTCTTCTTGTGTAGGAGGAGCAACAGGGTTCTTAGTAATTTCAATTTGTGGTTTCCCGCTTTGTCCACCCCGACCATTCCTATATCCATTACTGGCAGCATTGCTTCGTATATCTTTTTCCTTTGTCCATGGCTCGTCTATGCCTTCGGATTTCCATCGTTTCAGAATGGCACGAACATAACTAAGATTTCGCTTGCCTGCAATTATCGAAGTTCGCATAGCCTCGCATAGCCATCTTTCACCATAGTCATTTATAAAATCATTAAGCTGATCAGATATCACAGAACTGATTGTGCCAAATCCTTCAGCTTCAAACATCCGGAACGGATTTACTGGCAGCGGCACTAGTATCTCTGTTGGTTTTATTTCACTTTCTTTTTCTTTACTTTCCTCTCCTTTACTTTCCTTTACTTTACTTTGTGTACTTTCTGTTGACATTTTCCCTTGTTTGTCGGGATTAATGTAAACATTAACTGGTATACTTTCAGCACTGACTATCACGATCGAATGTGAGACCTTTTTACTTTCTTCTAATGGATCAATGAGTAAATGACCTTCAAATAAAGTAACCTCTTTGCGTCTTTTTGCTGCCTCGATATACCTTTTCTGAAACCCTCTTGATGTCAACACCTTGTAATTCTTGTATACATTTTCGTTGAAGAATCCCCAGTTAATGCACTCATTTACGATCTCTCTTACCGTGTTAATGTCAGCATTAACCTTGCTAGAAAGGGCGTAGTGCTCACGCTCCTCCCATGGATAAAAGTATCCATTGCGGTAAATATTCATCATAATTTTCACGATAACTCCGAGTCCCTGCATTCCATATTTAGCTATTGGAACGATCAATTTATCATCCTGATCGAAATCAATATCCAACGGGAAATAGTCTAGGCCTTCTTTTAATGGCCTTGCCATGATGTCAGACCCCTTTCATTAGCTTCCATTCATTGCACCAACCAGACACTTAAAATCACAACACAGCCCCAAATGACCGTATTTGACTACTGATTGTCCAACCATTATTCTTTTGCGACACTTGGGGTTAATGCAATTTCCAAGAGATTTGTGTTTAGGTTTAGGACGGTGTGTTTTATTGAGAGCTTTTAACTTCTGTCTTAACTCAGAAATTTCTCCTTCAATTTGAATCACACGATTCCGGCTAAGATTTGTTCCTCTATCCATTTCAGCCTTGAGAATTCTAATACGTCTCCTAATGGCCGTAACTTGTATAGTCTTAATGGCAGATTCATCTTTCATCAAAGCCCACCTCCTAGAGTCCTATTCTCACGGTTAGCCTTAAGGTGTAGTTCAAATAGTTGTTGTAGCAGCGATTCATGCTCGTTTTTCCACATCTTTCTTTCTTCCATAGCTTCAGCCTCTAACATTCTCAATTCCTCTACAGCTATTTCAGCGCGTGTTTCTTTATCTCCGGGCCCTGGTTCCATCTTGGCGCGAGCATAGGTGGATTTACGAAGTGCATATATCCGCCAATACTCACCCTCTCTCACAGCTGCCACACGTCCCATGAGCATATGTGCTTTAGTCAGTAGTTCAATCTTCATAATGTCCGCGCCCGGGGCATTCCCATCGTACTGATCAGCTTGGGCGCGTAGTGTCTTGATTTCCTTGATATACTGCTTGATATCAATGTCCATGATCGTGCTCTTTTGCTAGAATGATAGAATAACAATCATAATTGCAGCATACATTGCCATTAGGTAAGTGCAGATTTTTTTCGCCGGACTTTAGTAACCCTTCACATCCTGGACATAATGATTCTTTGAGATTTACTTTTACTCTTGGTTCAATCTCATCTAAAAAGGCTAGGTGTTCCTTCATCTTTTGCATTTCCATCTTGTAATGATGTAAAGGGACATCAATACAAAAATTATGATGTCGATCAAGAAGGTTCCTACGTCTTCTTATTTCCTTGGCTAATTCCACAACCCTCATTTGTTCAGTCGTTAATTCGATTTTAGAAAAGTCCACCTCTGTCTGAGGATGGTAATATGCAATTACCACTACAATTGCTGATAAATACGAATTACTCCATACAACTCCTTCTTCATGATCGTGAAAATAGGTATCGTAAAATGGTACGGCATAAGGATGTGTATTGCTGCCTTCATAAGGACGATACATATCCGCATGTGATATCATCATTGCGTTCGCCCCCATTGCATGTTAAACTACTTGTAATTAAATTTGTTATGTGCGTGACTGGCTCCCCGGCTCCTACCCCGGTGGGCTGTTTTTCATTTATACGACTTGCGGTTGATACATATTGCTTACGATACCGTTCCCGAAGTTTAGTTGAAGGAGCCGTTTCGATAAGTTGTTGCAGGTTCCCACAGACTCTTATGCGTTGTTTTCTGTTCATGATAAATCTCCTTTGTATTTATTGATAAAGTAACCAATACCCTTACCCGTGATCTTAGGGGTACGAGTCACCTTCATTCCTTCACTGGCGCTTCCGCGCTGCCCAACCTTAATTTCCATAATCTGCAGCTCCATGGATCGTTGTGTTGGCATGTTGTATTCTGATCCGGACTTAATTAGATATCCTCGCTCTCTCAGTTCTTTAAAGAGTCTGATTTCTCCGATATTAATTCCGTTCTGCTTTAGGATCTTGGCTAAATCAGCTATAAGCACTGAATCCTTAGAAACCTCTAACGCCTCCGCAAAAACTACCTTTGGACGATCTTCTTTAACCTTAGCCTCCAGAGCTCGCCGTGCTGAACGCTCTTCCTTTAGTTTTGTTGCTGCTTGAATCAGTAAATCAGGGTTATCTAGAAGCTCATCAGCAGCATACATCCCTGTGTTCCGTATGGATGGAAGCACTTCATCGAATATCCAGTGTTCAAACATTTCCGCCTTTGCTTTTATCACCTGACTACGTGATTGATCTGCGGCTTTAACGATCAAACGGTAAATATCACCTTCAGGAATCACTCTCGTTTCCTGATCTCCTCCATTTGTAGGGACACGGTAACTTACCGCCCCCTTGCAATGGGTCGATATTGCCTCGTAAGGTCTAGAATATTCCAACGCACTAGCAACATCGTTCCCTACAAAATACGGTTTCCCTAGAATATCCACGGTCCGAATAGCCCCAAAGTCAGAATGATTAAATATTTGCAATCTGTTATCCATGCTGTCACATCCTTTCTAGTAGGTATTTCATTCCTTCTGTCGAATATTGGTAGTTGTCCAGACTCACTAATAACAATGAAAGGAGACTTCAATTTTGGGCGGTATGAAAAGATATCTTGAATCTCAAACAAAAAGAGATAAGATGCTAAACCCTTCGAAGCCACATTTTGATTTCGATATTGATTCGCTCCATCGAGATTACCGAAATAGTGACTATCAATACGAAATCTTGATTACTGAGATTAAAGCCTTTGAATCAGAGCTTAATGACGATGAAGAAGTTTGTGTCCGGTTGGCATCTTTCGGCCAGTCAATTCTTATGAGTGTTGTGGAAATTGGATATTCCGAGCCTTCAATTCTACTTTTTTATGGATATGTCGATGGCCAATATTCTCAACTCATCCAGCACATTAACCAATTGAGTTTTTTATTGATGGCCAGACCTAAGTCGGACCCAGATAAACCAGCACGCAGAATTGGTTTTGCGGTGTACGAAGAAGTTGATTAGTAAATCCCTTTACTTTTCAATTCCATACTTTGCTTAATGGCCCTATCCAAAGCTGCCGTTCCTGCGGCGGCTGTTCCTTTTTCAACTCGCTTTTGAATGAGTTCGAGCATGATTTCCCGTTCCTTCTGTAACTCTTCTTGGATGATCTCCCGAATACGCTGTTCGTCTACCCGGTTCATACCTCCACTCCTTCCAGTAAATCAAAAGAGGTTATATACCTTACTTCTAAGTCATCTATAAGTGCTAACACATTCAGACGATCATTATTGTAGATTCGAGCCCGATCGATGAAGTCTTGTAGTTGTCGTCTTGTGCAACCACGATCAAGACAGTTTTGTAATATTACATCTAAATCAGAACGTTTTTTATTCATTTACAACCTCCTTAAAATCCCGCATTTTCCTCACCGGCATAAAACCGATTGTGTTGTTTAGAATGATTGATAGAGCTAACGAGACTGTTCCTCAAGCCACAACTCCAAGAATCTTCGAGTTTCCCGTGCTGGAAAGTACCATTTACCACCGATTTTATGTTTAGGAAATCTTGAATCGTAGAAGAATGATTTATGAATTGATTCAATGCTCATGCATGTCCTACGTCTTAATTCATTCGTATCCCAGAAAACAAGTTCTGCATCTACTGCATTTACGAGTTCAAATATACGTTGTTTTATAAAATCTTTAGTTGCATCTTCATCAATTTGAACTGTTAGCATTAAATATCACCACACCCTCTTTATTGATAATTTAATTATCAATTAGGTTAAAAAAAACAATTGTAAATTATTGACGATAATTTATTTATCTATTATACTAGCGATAGATAATTTAATTATCGCTATTGGCATAATAAATAAGCCCGTCAAAATAATCAGGAAACAAATCTTCTGCTGATTGTTGAAAATAGCTTGATAACCGGAACATCAAGTCTCTGCCAGGAGTAAATGTTCCGTTCTCGATCATGCGAACATAAACAGTTGAAATGCGATTATCCACAGCCACTTGTGCTTGGGTACCTTTCAACTTACGACATTCCGAGAAGAAATGGCGCTTTGAAGACATTTCAATATGCACCTCCTTTGTACCTCTGATTATATTTGATAATTATATTATCGTCAATAAGTTTTTTGATATTTTATTTATCAATTCGTTGGAGGTTGTCGAAATGAGGATAGGTCAAACATTGACAGAATTAAGGATCAAGAAGGGTTGGACGCAAGATCAAATAGCAGAAGAGTTAGGTATTAAGCGCGCCCGTTATAATGCTTGGGAGAATAATATCGCTAAACCAGACATCGAATTCGTTGATAAACTTGCTGAAATTCACAAGGTGTCAACAGATTTTATTCTTGGAAGAAGCATGAATAATATCCCCGAATGGGCCAACTCAAAAGACATTAAGGATTTTAAAAAATTGCTTGAAGGCGAAGGTGCAATCATGTTTGATGGTGTGCCAATTGATGGAGAGTCACGACAACGTGTCATGGACATTCTAACAGGTTTATTTTGGGATGCGAAGAAAACGAGCAAGGAGAAGTTCACCAATAAACGCTATAAAAAAGATGATAATTAAGCGTGTAGAGGATGGTTCAAATTGCAGACAATCGTAGATAAACTCATACGAAAGTATCGTACTTTTTGTCCATTTCAAATCGCAAAAGGTCTAGGAATTAAAATAATTTTTGAGGATCTTGGCGAATCAACGAAAGGGATTTTTTATACCAAATTTCGTCAGAAGTACATTGTAATTAACAATCAACTAAGCCATGAATGGCAGCGCTTGATATGTGCCCACGAATTAGGTCACAATATCCTACATGCGGGCACAAATCGTTTTTTTATTGATGATCATACCTTTCTTATTTCAGGAAAATACGAAAGACAAGCTAATATTTTTGCAGTAATGCTTCTAACTTCAATAGGCACCATAGAACAAGGAGAATCAATTTCTTCGTACTTTAGCAGAATAGAAGTCCCTAAAGAAATGGTTATTTATTATAAAGGTGCTTTTAATTAAGTATTTGCGCTCTCACCGCTGCAAAGCGGTTTAACATACACATAAATAGAACATAAGTTCTAACGGAGGTGTACTAATGGCAAATTTCAAGAAACATCCAACAGGATGGGAATTTCGATTAAAGTATAGAGACCCGATTACCCAAAAGATTAAAGAAAAGTCTCAAAGAGGTTTTGAAACAAAAAAAGAAGCGCAAATAGCTGCAGTAGCTTTTGAGAGAAAGTTAGCAGAAGGTTACGAGCAAAGCGATCTACCGTTATTGTCGTTTTTGAATGAATGGCTTCAGGAATATAAGGTGGGAACAATTCGAAAAAACACACTTATTCAGCATCAGAACAATATTAAAACTCATATTGCCCCATTCTTCCAATCGATTAAATTGACAGAGCTTAAGCCTATTCTTTATCAAAAATTCCTAAATCAATTGGCGGATAAGGGCTATAGTAAAAGCACTGTTGAGATTGTGCATAATACCATGAATAGTGCACTAGAGAAAGCTGTTACTATAGGAAAACTAGAGAAAAATCCGTGTAAGGGAGTCACAATAAAAGGTTCCGTAAAACCTAAAGGTTTAAAATTTATAGAATCCGAAAATATACCTGCGTTTCTTAGAGCTGCCCACCAATATGGTTATATTTATTGGATATTCTATCGTGTATTAATTGAAACGGGTATGAGAAAAGGTGAAGCTGCCGCGCTAACCTGGAATGATGTAGATCTCAAAACAGGTATGATAACCATTAACAAAACACTGGATTTTTCCGCTGATAGTGATGAGGAACTTTTCGGGGATACAAAGACTTTTAATTCAGAACGAACAATACAAATTAGCACATCTCTTATTCAAGATTTGAAACAACATTTTAAACATCAAAACCAGAACAAATTAGCTTGGAATGAGTTATATAAGCACAACTTAAATCTAGTACTTTGTAGAGATGATGGTAATTTCATGCCGAAATCCTCTCTATTCAATTCTTATTCGCGAATTTTGAAACGTATTGGTCTCCCAGCGATGCCGATCCATTCTCTTCGTCACACTCATGCTGTCCTTTTACTTGAGGCTGGTAACGATATGAAGTACGTACAAGAACGTTTAGGTCATGGTAGTATGAGAATCACTGCAGACATATACACACATATTTCAAAGAAAATAAATGAAAGCAGTATGGAGAAATTTGAAGCTCATATGAGAAGTATCCTCGAATGAAACTACATTTTTAGGGGGCATTACGGGGGCGCTCATAAACCTCTACAAAAAACCCTAACCTTACCCCCCACAGAAAAAAACCCTTAACGCTTAGAGCGCCAAGGGCTGATTCATTCTAGTAAAGAGTCATGTATTGCGCTCTTTCCCACTCGTGAACTTGTGTGCGATAGATATCCCATTCGATTTCTTTTAGCTCGTAGAAGTGAGCCAAAGCATGTTCGCCGAGAGCTTCGGTAATCACATGACTGCGGATCATTTCGCTAAGTGCTTCTTTCAAATCGGATGGCAAGCTTGGAATGCCTTCTTCGATACGCTCTTCTTCAGACATCACATAGATGTTACGGTCAATCGGAGCTGGAAGATCAAGCTTACGTTTAATTCCGTCTAGACCTGCTTTCAACATAACAGCAAGTGCAAGGTATGGGTTAGCTGCTGGGTCCGGGTTACGAACTTCAACACGTGTGCTAAGACCTCTAGAAGCCGGGATACGAATCATTGGGCTACGGTTACTTGCAGACCATGCTACGTAGCAAGGTGCTTCATAACCAGGAACAAGGCGTTTGTATGAGTTCACTGTTGGGTTAGTAATTGCTGCAAAAGCACGAGCGTGCTTCAAAATACCAGCCATGTAGTAACGTGCAGTTTTGCTCAGACCCAGCTTGTCGCTTTCGTCGTAGAACATGTTTTCTTTGCCTTTAAACAAGGATTGGTGAGCGTGCATACCCGATCCGTTGATACCGAACAATGGTTTAGGCATAAAAGTTGCATGCAGGCCGTGTTGACGGGCTACCGTCTTCACGACGAGCTTGAAGGTTTGAATTTGGTCAGCAGCAGTAATCGCGTCAGCATATTTAAAGTCAATCTCATGCTGGCCGGAAGCTACTTCATGGTGGGAAGCTTCGATTTCAAAGCCCATTTCTTCAAGGGTCAAGACGATTTCACGACGACAATTTTCCCCTAAATCTGTTGGCGCTAAATCGAAATAACCACCTTGGTCATTCAATTCCGTTGTAGGATTGCCTCTTTCGTCTGTCTTGAATAGGAAGAATTCAGGTTCTGGTCCAACATTCATAGCTGTGAAACCCATTTCTTCCGCTTCCTTCAGACAACGTTTGAGGATACCACGCGGGTCTCCGGCAAAAGGTGTACCATCTGGCATGTAGACGTCACAAATCAGACGAGCTACACGACTATCTGTCACCCAAGGGAAGATTACCCATGTATCTAGGTCAGGGAAGAGATACATATCAGATTCTTCAATCCGTACGTAACCTTCGATGGAAGAACCATCAAACATCATTTTGTTATCAAGTGCTTTTTCCAGTTGGCTAACTGGAATCTCTACATTCTTGATAGTACCTAATAGATCCGTAAATTGCAGACGAATAAAACGAACATTCTCTTCCTTGGCAATGCGTATAATATCCTCTTTAGAAAAGCTCATGTGATCCTCTCCCTTTCGAACTTCTATATATTATTATTTATTAAAAAACCGGGATAACTCACCTTGAATCAGAGACACTTGTCCCGGTCTTTTACCGGAAACTAGTTCTTGCTTCAGCATTCGGTGAAGCTGGGAATCGGATAGCTCTCTACGTCTAACCTCTGTGTCAGGGGTAATAACAGTAGCTTCCTCGGATTCCTTAGAGACAGGATTCATTACTTGCTTAATGCCAGCAATATTAACACCCTTCTCAATCAGAGCTTTAATTTCTAATAGGCGCTCAACATCATTAAATGAGAACAAACGCTGATTCCCCGACGTACGTGCTGGTACGATCAGACTGTGCTGCTCATAATAACGAATTTGTCTCGCGGACAAATCTGTCAGCTTCATTACAATTCCAATAGGAAATAGTGCCATATTTCTGCGGATTTCATCACCCATGACTCATCCAACCTTCCAATGATCTTTTTCTGATTTCATTGTACATTTCCTAATACAGCGTGTCAATGGTATGTGAGATATTCTTACAGCAATTTTCTTTCACGCATAGTTTGAAGTGCCATCAAAACGCCATATTTAACATGTGAATAGGTTAATCCACCTTGCATATAGCCAATATAAGGAGCTCGTATAGGCGCATCTGCAGATAACTCCAAGCTTCCACCTTGTATAAACGTACCTGCAGCCATAATAACAGGATGTTCATAACCTGGCATATCCCAAGGCTCTGGTACCACATGGCTGTCCACAGCCGCAGCGCGTTGTATGCCCTGAACAAAGGCAATTAAGTGTTCTGGTCCATCAAAGGAAACCGCCTGAATCAAATCTGTACGAGGCTCATTCCACGCTGGCTTTGTCTCAAAACCGCAACGCTGAAATACGGATGCAGCAAAAACACTCCCTTTTAAAGCTTGTCCGACAGTGTGAGGAGCCATAAACAACCCTTGGTAAAGCCCACGAGTTGTTCCTAACATAGCGCCTACTTCACCACCTATGCCAGGAGCAGTTAATCGATAAGCTGCCAGTTCCACGAGATCCTGTCGGCCACAGATATAACCGCCCGTCTCAGCAATGCCTCCACCTGGATTCTTAATTAAGGAGCCAGCCACTAGATCTGCACCAACTTGAGGTGGCTCAAGCTCCTCAGTAAACTCACCATAACAATTGTCTACGAAGACAATCACTTCCGGTTTTAATACCTTTACCTTCGAAGTCATTTCACCAATTTCAGCTACCGTGAAAGAAGCACGCCAATCATATCCTCGAGATCTTTGGATACCAATCACTTTAGTATTTTCGTTAATAGCGAGAGCTACCTCATCCCAATCGATTTTACCATCTGCTGTAAGAGCGACCTCTCGATAAGTAATTCCGAAATCTGCGAGAGAACCTGTCCCATCCCCTAGGTGACCAATCACCTTATGTAAGGTATCGTACGGACGTCCTGTGATGTATAGCAGCTCATCTCCTGGACGCAGTACTCCAAACAGGGCTGTTGATATGGTATGTGTTCCTGAAGCGAAATGCGGGCGCACCAGAGCAGATTCCGCACCAAAAACGTCAGCATAGACAAGATCCAACACTTCACGGCCACGGTCATTATACGCATACCCCGTTGAACCGGCAAAGTGAAAATCACTGACTTGATGACGCTGGAATGCTTCTATAACCTTCCACTGATTCTTATCTACAATACGATCAAGGGCTTTGACAGCGCCTTCTATTTCAACTTCTGCGGCCTCTGCCGCGCTCAAAATATCCTCTGCAAAAACTACCATTCGTTCTTATTCGCTCCTTACATTTACTTGCCATCATAATGACAGAAAGCGGCAGTAAACTGACGCTTTCTAGATTAGCTATTATTTTATACCTATAAACGAAGCATTTCACTTTAGGAATGACTGACAAGATTACTGCTGGTCTACAAAATCAGCAAGCATGTAACCCCATTTTTCATAATCCTCTTTATTGAGACGAACGTTATAGAGCACATCGTTCTCATCATAAGTTGTTTCCAAAACCTCTCCCACCCTGTAGAGCAAGGAAGAAATATCTCCTCGGTCTCCGGGAATGCGGAAATTGAGTGTGTCGCCAGCCAGTTCATCGGCGATCATTTCGGTAATTCGAGTTAAATCTTCAGGATTAAATGCACTGATCTTCAAGTACCCTGTACCTGTAGGCAACATTTCCAGTTGCTCAGGCTGACATAGATCAATTTTATTAAAAAGTACGATTTGCGGAGTACCAGATGCACCTAGATCCTGCAAGATGGATTGGACAATCTCCATCTGCTCCTCACGCATTGGCGAAGAGGCATCCACCACATGTAGCACCAGATTGGCCTCATTCACTTCCTCCAGCGTTGCACGGAAAGATGCGACAAGATCATGCGGAAGATTCTGAATGAAGCCTACAGTATCCGTAAGCACAACTTCTTTACCACCTGCTAGCTCAAGTACACGAGAAGTAGGATCCAGTGTGGCAAACAACTGGTTTTCAATATAGACATCCGCATCGGTTAGTTGCTTAAGCAGCGTTGATTTCCCTGCATTCGTATACCCAACAAGTGCGACTTGCACCGCTCCTGCCTTGCGGCGACGCTCCCGATGCAGCTCACGAGTCTTAACAACCTCATCCAGCTGGCGTTTCAGCTCTGTAATCCGATCACGAATATGTCGGCGATCGGTTTCCAGTTTACTTTCACCCGGCCCCCTGGTACCAATTCCTCCACCTAGTCTGGATAAGTTCTTCCCCTGGCCGGAAAGCCGAGGTAACAGATAGGACAATTGTGCCAGCTCTACCTGAATAATTCCTTCTCGCGTCTTCGCACGCCCCGCAAAAATATCCAGAATAAGCTGCGTCCGGTCAATAATCTTAAGATCCAGAGCCTCCTCAAGGTTCCGTACTTGGGCTCCGGACAATTCTTGATCAAAGATAGCTGTATTAGCGCCGAGAGCATCTGCAGCCATCCGTAGCTCTTCTACTTTACCTTTACCAATAAACCATCTAGAATCAGGCGTTTCCTTGTTTTGACGCAGCACATCCAGAACTTCAACTCCAGCCGTTTCAGCTAATTGTACTAATTCCTGTAGTGAAAGTTCCGGATCAATTCCGGTTCTTTTAATTTTATCTGTGACGAGACTTACCAATATCGCCCGATCTTGTACATCTGTTTCCGTATCATGCGTAGTTATTGCCATGTATGTCATGCTCCTTATGACGGTGATAGTATCCTGTAGTTCATAATTTGAAATCCTCAGTTCGAAGCGTCATTAATTCCTGCTTGCCAGGGCTGGTACTTTCATACTGGTTTAACAGTCTTACAGCCTGACCCCGAACAGCTTTCTCAATGGCGTTGCGAACATACCGCGCATTACTGAAAGCATGAAGACTCTCCGTCTTCTCTACTAACAAATGCTGCTTTAATTTGAGTATCGCCTGTGGCATCAAAATATAGTCGCGATCTTTAGCCATCAGTTCAGCAATTTGCAGCAGTTGATCGATCGTATAATCAGGAAATTCGACCTGTATCGGAAACCGTGAAGGCAATCCGGGATTGCTCATCAAAAAATACTCCATCTCTCCAGAGTACCCTGCTAAGATAAGTATAAATTGACTGCGATGATCCTCCATGGCCTTGACGAGCGTATCAATCGCTTCTTTTCCAAAATCCTTTTCTCCACCGCGAGCAAGGCTATAAGCCTCATCGATAAACAAAATACCGCCCAAAGCCTTTTTTACCAGGTCGCGAGTCTTCTGTGCAGTATGACCGATGTATTCTCCTACAAGGTCGGCTCTTTCCACCTCAATGAGATGTCCTTTGGTCAGTACACCCATACGCTGGAACAGCTTAGCTACGATTCTAGCCACGGTTGTCTTGCCAGTTCCGGGATTCCCTTTAAAAACCATGTGATAAGCTTGCCCGCCGCTTGCAAGGCCTGCCTCAGTTCGCATTTGAGCAATCTGTAACAAGGCGTAGATTTCAAAGACTAGCTCTTTGATATTGTCCAGACCCACTAAACCTTCCAATTCTTGCGTTAACTCTTGGAACAGGCTAGTGTGGCCGTGATTTTTGGGAGGTACCGGCCGACTCTCTCCAGAAGGGTTTGTTATAGCCGGAGGCTCTTGACTCCGCAATACAATATTGATTTGTCGGGACGGTCTTTCTTCCTCCCGTCCACTGGCCGCTGCTACGCGTCCGCTCATCGGTATCACCTCATTATCCAGGGCTGACTTCTCTAATCAAGTCTATTCCAGTAAATGAAGTGTTATTAGAAGATTCGGGATTTTTTGGACAAATCACAGGAATAGCTGCTGAAGCTTCCATTTCGTATAGGCTAGAACCTCACGTGTTTTATGTCTTGTCATCGATAGAACGGTGGATTCTGTAAGTCCCAGCTCAGAATTCACAAATCCAAGCTCGTCAGCAATTTCATGAGCCCGCCACCCATGATAAGTATGCGTAATGATTATTGCCGAAGACAAACCCTCACGTCCCATAATCTCTTTACTAAACAAAAGATTCTCGTAAGTGCTGGTAGCTTCATTTTCTACGTAAATGGCGCTATCTGGCACGCCTTTAGCAACCAAATAATTACGCATTCCTTGAGCTTCGGTGTATTGTAAATCAGGTTTATCTAAACCACCAGATACAATAAGATGCGGGAACATTCCTTCTTGATAAAGCTTCAGCCCGTAATCCAGCCGTTCCTTCAGACCAGGGCTAGGCTCATCCCCCCACATCGACATGCCAAGAATGATCCCAACATCCGCCTTTTGCATAGGATCTGTCGTGGCAGCTTTGTTTATATTGTTTAACGCATAAGCACACCACAACAATCCAGCAATTACAATAAACGCTAAAGCAACAAACAACGTTCGTTTAGTCCAGAATTTTCGTTTTTTGGAAACAATCCGAATCGGGGAAGAACCTCTTCCGTAGACGTACCATTCCATTTCTTTATTTCCTCCTGAATTCTCCATGATGAAATAATTCGGCACGATGCTTCAAAGATAGTGAGAAATAAGGGAAAGCATGAGCATCGATGCCGCGTAAAATAGTATTGGCTGTCTCCCAGGCGAGTTTATAATCACTTTCGGAAATATCTTCCCTCTCCAGCGCTTCCTCTAATTCATCCTCATCAAGCAAGAACACCTCGCCGTTCCAAAGCACAACCACATCCAGATACAAATCATCAAACCATGGAACGCCTTGGTCTGTGACACCTTGAACCTTACAGGTGTCTATGTACCATTGAATGATATTTTGCCGTTCGTCGAACATAGCCGTCACAATATAGTGACTGTCTTTGGGGAAATATTGCAGCCAGGAATAACCTTTATCCGCAATACGATATGTATGCCGTCCATAGCTCTTCCACAGTGGTTCTTTCAGCCCGTAGATGGTATAAAGCGTAATATATCCGCTGAATTCCCGGCTCTCCACATAGCGGCAGGCAAAATGGCGACGCGTAATCCGGCGCCAGTTGGCCCGGTCTCCGAATTTACGTTTCATAGAAATTACCCTCTCCAGTATGGTTTCTTCAGCTTACCACATTTAGAGGATACACTCAAAACATCCCGCAAAATACAGCAAATTTTTATCACTGATCATAATAGAACATATGGAGTTATAAAAAAGAAGCTGTCCCATAAGTAGCATTCACTACTTTTGAGACAGCCTCAGGAAAAGAAAAGCTAACTTCATAAATTCAAAGCGTCACTATTGAACAGAAGTATCGCCATTCACATTACTAGCCTCTTGATCAGGGCTTTGTGTTGCATTACCACTGTCATTCCCCGAACTTCCGCCTCCAGAAGGTACATCTGGCGGAGCGGTAGGTATCGGTGTTGCTGACGGTGGAGGCGTAGTGAACTCAGGCAAGGTTCCTGTTCCACCATTATTCCCGCTTCCATCGTTACCACCACCATTATTACCACCGTTGCCATTATCCCAGCCATTATCTCCACCATTCTCAGGGGTTGGTGTCGGAAGATTAGGATCAATGGTTGGCTCAGGTGTTGGCATCTCATCCTGCACAGCGACAGTTACCACATTCGATGGTTCACTTTCTACTTGGGTTGCAGGATCGTAGGAAGTAACATAATACTCGTAAACCAGACCAGGCATAGCACTAAAGTCTCCTGCACTAGTCGTGACCGTATTTAACAGTAAACCGAAATCAGCCTCGGATGTCTCCCTGCGATAAATACGATATTCTACACCTGCAACAGGAACTGCCTGCCAGCTTAGATTTACTGTCATCGTAGATGGATCATAAGCTGCAGTAAGTCCACTAACATTCTTAGCTGGCTCAGGTGTTTCTGTAGGTGCAGGAGGGATTTCATTGTCCGGCTGTGGGAAGGACTTCTTAGGAACATCCCTTAACGCTTCCTCCATCACCTTACCCCAGAATGCTGCGGCAAGCCCACTGCTATTCTTAAGCAGATGTTTCTTGCTTGGCTTGTCATAACCCATCCACACCGCAGCTGTCCATTCAGGTGTGTAGCCCACAAACCAAACATCACGGTTTGAGCTGATTCCAGAATATCCACTTTGAGTCGTACCGGTCTTACCAGCAACTGGACGATCAATCCTTGCTTTTCTGCCCGTACCACTCTCTACAACCTTTTGCATCATCTCGGTCATTTGAAAAGCCGTCTCCTGACTCATAACACGCTCAGGTGAAATATTTGCTTTGAAGACGGTCTCTCCACTACTATCAGTGATCGATTTAATGGAATACGATTCTCGAAGTTCACCGCCATTTGCAAAAGCGCTGTAGGCTTGTGCCATTTCCAGTGTATTCGTTCCTTTGCTCATGCCACCGAGAGCCAAAGAGAGGTTCTTGTCCTCATCTTCCAGTCCAATCCCCAATTTCTTAGCAAACTTAAATCCGGTATTCACTCCAATTTCATTAAGCAACCAGACCGAAGGAATATTCTCTGATTTCTGTATAGCATCACTCATACTGATGCTCTTGGAATACCCGTGAAGGTTAGTTGGACAGTAGTTAGAAAAACACTGCTTCTCGTTGCTTAACGTAGAATACATGTCGTACTTTCCAGTTTCCAGTGCTGGAGCATAAGCAACGATTGGTTTAAAGGCTGAACCTGGAGAACGTCGGCTGCCATTTACACGGCTGTAGCCTTTTTTCTCATAATTCCGTCCACCTAGAAGTGCGACAATGCCGCCATTCTCCTGATTCACGATGGTCATAGAACCTTGTACCAGCTCATCGTCTACACTCTTCTCGAAGTTATCACTGTCTGCAAAAGCATCCTCTACGGTTTCTTGAGCGTGCTTATCCATGGTAGTGTAAATCTTGTAACCACCAATATTCAGATCATCTTCGGATAGTCCAAACTTTTCTTCTGCTTCTTCCACAGCGAAGTCAATAAAAGCTTGATAACGCTGTTTCTTTTCAGGTGGCTTATAATTATAATCCACGGCTTGTGCTTCGTCTCTCTCTTGTTCCGTAATATACCCTTGTTCATTCATAAGCTGAAGTACTACTGCGCGTCGTTCCTTTGAAAGCTCTGGATTACGCAGAGGGTTATAACGCGACGGCCCCTTAGGCATCGCAGCCAATGTCGCAATTTCCCAAACCTTAAGATCATTCAGATTACTCTTACCAAAATATCTTTCCGATGCTGCTTTAATTCCGTAGATCGTACCCCCAAAGTTTATTCGGTTCAGGTACATCGTAATGATCTCTTCTTTAGATTTCTGGTTCTCCAATGCTACAGCAATGGACACCTCAGTGGCTTTACGGAAAAATGTTTTATCCCGTGTCAAAAAGATGTTTTTGGCCAACTGCTGAGTAATGGTACTACCACCTTCTACCATGCTGCGTGCAGCAATATCTTTTACCGCTGCCCGGCCGATTGACCATAAATCCACACCAGAATGCTCAAAGAAGCGTTTATCTTCCGTAGCCACAAAGGCATTGATCAATAACGGTGGAATCTTCTCATACTCTACAGGATCACTTTTCTCAAGTGATAATTCACCGATTAAATTAGCATTGCGGTCATATACTTTTGTCGTTTCATTAACAGTTAGCTTATCTTGGTTCTCTAGGAGTAGTTTTTGCCCATTCAGCATAATGAACAGATAACCGCCAAGCGCACAGAAAATGGCCAAAGCTGTAGCAAAGAACAAGCTCCACAGCACACGCTTTTTAGTCAAAAACTTCTTTTTCTTCTTACTTTTCGGTTTTGGTTTTGAATTGGAACCGGACGATCCTCTATTTCTATTGTTGTTCGTCCTTGATGTATCATCTCTAGACATGATGCCTCCTGACTCCCTTCCTTGAATAAATCATGTATGGACTTCTCTGAATGAAAAGAACAACCTTCTCAGGTTGCTCTCTCACACTCTATTCAAACGATTTATTAACAAGAAAGGTTTCACTTCAATTTTGTTAATGTTATTCTTCGTTACTATTGTCCTGCATAAGCGACACACTGCGCTGTGGTGTAAAGGTGGAAATCGCGTGCTTATACACCATTTGCTGGCGTCCATCACTGTCAATAACGATTGTAAAATTGTCGAATGCTTTAATAATTCCCCGGATTTGAAAGCCGTTGGTCAAATATACTGTAGCAGGGATATTTTCTTTGCGTAGTTGGTTCAAGAATGTATCTTGGATGTTAATGGACTTGTTCATATGACGTACCCCCAATGGTTCAATTATATTGTTCAGAAGTATATTCAAGACCTGAGAGAAACTTTCCTGCTATTATAGCACGTATTTTCGAGAAATTCTCAGAAAAGTTTTGCTCACCTTCGACATCGATCCACTCGATTTCCTTCATGTGGCGAAACCATGACAACTGTCTTTTGGCGAATCGGCGAGTATCGCGTTTAAGCAGTATCACAGCCTCCTCAAGCGTCAGTTCCCCTGCGAGGTAAGCGGCAATCTCCTTGTAGCCCAATCCCTGCATGGACACAAGGCTTCTGCTGTAGCCGTTTTCCAGCAGTCCCTTCACCTCAGCAACAAGACCATCCGCAAGCATGCTATCAATTCGGTCCTCAATACGTTTATATAGTATTTTCCGGTCCATTGTCAAACCGATAAGGCCTAAGTCATAGGGCGACTCCTTCTTTTGAGCTGCATGAGAAGCGGAAAGTGTGGTATTTGTCTGGTGATGAATTTCCAGTGCCCGTATAATTCTTCGACGGTCATTCGGATGCAATTTCGCTGCACTGACCGGATCAACGGCTTCAAGTCTGGCATGCAGTGCAAGCGCTCCATGTTCTTCTGCAAATTGATCCTGTTCTTTCCGGAAAGCTTCGTCAGCCACAGCTTCAGAGAATTGAAAACCGTAACACAAGGACTCAATATAGAGACCCGTTCCACCAACAATAAATGGAAGTTTCCCACGACTGCTTATCTCCTCGATAAGTCTGCTCCCTTGTTCCTGAAATTCAGCAGCAGAATATGGGTCCTGTGGATCATGAATGTCGATTAGGTGGTGAGGAATTCCCATCATCTCAGCTGGAGCAATCTTAGCTGTACCAATATCCATACCACGATAAACCTGCATCGAATCGCCAGAAATAATCTCTGCGTTATATGCAGCAGCAAGCTCCAAACTTAACCTGGTTTTACCAACAGCTGTTGGTCCTAGTAAGACTAGAACCTTATGTCTCTCTTTAGTTGTCAATGTGTATCACCCCGTACGATGTTTTGGAGTTGCTCCGGAGCAGCTCTGTAAAGCCCAGCCTCTCGAATTCGCCGCTCAGAGCCTTTTCTTTCAAAAGAACAGTTTTACGAGCAACTCTCACTGCCTCAGCTACACTCTCTGGTGATAACGCTGCACGATTAGCAAACTGCCGCAACGGGGAAATCGAAGCTGAACCAGTCAGTGGCACGCGGAACATCGGATCGAAGTACACAATATCTATACTTCGATCCGGTTGCGCACGTAAGTAGTCTAAATGTTCACTATGCACGACATTAATTCTACGCAAGGCCTCATTTACCCTTACTTGTCCAGAGGTATAGTGCCGCATCCCTTCATAGAGCAGCGCGTACAGCGGCAATGAGCTCTCCAGAGCGGTTATCACCGAGGACTCCCCCCCATGCACAGCAAACAGCAAGGAATCAGCGCCTAGACCCGCTGTACAATCTAGTACGCTATCTCCGGGAAGCATTCGAGCAGCGACAAGCATCGGTTCTATATCACCCTTCAGAATCCGTTTCGCACGAACGAAACCCATGCTTGGGTGAAACTCCATTGGCTCCATCCCTAAACGGTGTAAACGAACGGCTTCTTGAGAAATAATTAGTATATCCTCATCTCCGTAATGTTCCACCATCTTGGGTATGGAGAATTTCTCGCGTGGAGCGTATTTACAGCCCGTTCTCTCTGCGAGATGCTGAGCTCGCTCTACAATTTCCATTATCGGGCTATAACCCGTAGTTATAATCATGTTGCCTCCAGTCATACTTACAACAAATTTCTAATCGTACAATTACATCACCCGTTTGAACAATTTCTCTAAATCATAGGATGAAAAAGAAATCACAATCGGACGCCCATGTGGACAAGTATACGGCTGTCTGCATACTGCCAGACGAGACAACAACGCCTCGACTTCCTGTTCTGTTAGTTTCTGGTTGGCTTTGATGGAGGCTTTACACGAGCATAGAATAGACGATTTCTCTCGTAGCTTTGCTAGGTCAATCAATCGTTCACTCAAGACCCACTCCGCCATTTCTTCTACGATCGCTTTCTCCTCGCCTTCAGGAAACCAATACGGCAAAGATCGAATCAGAAAAGTCTGACCTCCAAAATGTTCTAGGTACACTCCAGCCTGTTGAAACCAATGTAGACGTTCACTAAGCTGACGACTTTCCGAAGGCGTGAACTCAAGCGTAATTGGCAAAAGCAGATCCTGAGAAGCGTCTTCAGGACGACCGAACTTCTCGTAAAAAAACTCGTAATTTATGCGTTCGTGAGCCGCATGTTGATCAATGAGATACAGCCCGCCGTCATTCTGAGCGATAATATAAGTCCCATGATGCTGTCCGATATAATTTAGTTCCGGGAAGGCAGGAAGCCCAGCTTCTTCCTCGGCTGGCGGTGCCCATATCGCTTGCGCAGAAAGAATCTGCTTGGGCGAGCTTAAATTCTCTTGCGGGCGATAGCTATTAGCATAATTGTTGCTTACATTATTTTGACGTCCTTGCGAAGAGGAAGACGGGTATCCTGACCCATAGGATGGAGCCGTTTCACGGGTCATCGGAGTATCAATCTGCCCCTCTTTTCTGAACTCACTGGCGCTCTGCTCAACATTTGATGGTTGTTGTCTACTAAAGGAACTACCAGATCCCTGAGGAACTGAATCCTTGCCTACCTCAGACGGTGGGGGTACCGGAACTGACCCTTTAGAAAAAGCAAACTGCTCCTGTATAAATGAACTGCTGCCCTTTGGCCCAATGGTTTCTTTACCTGGACGCGGGATCAAACTTTGCCCTAACAACACTTTACGAATTTCTTGTTCAACAAACGTGTATAGCTCATTCTCCTTACTAAACCGAACCTCCAGCTTAGCTGGATGAACATTGACATCCACAAGTGAAGGATGCATGTCCAGTTCGAGCACCAGCAGTGGATAGCGGTTAATCGGAAGCAAAGTATGATAAGCACGCATGATCGCTGCGTTCAGACCATTGCTGCGAATATATCGTCCTCCCACAATGGTAGTGACAGCGTTTCGATTTGAGCGTGTCCATTCCGGACGGCTTATATAACCAGAAATACGATAATCCAAATCCTCTGCCGTAATCGGCAGCATAGCCTTGGCTGCGGAGGTTCCGTACACCGCTGCGATCACTTGCAGCAGATCACCATTACCAAGCGTGTGCAGCAGCTGATTGCCATTATGATGCAAGGTAAAAGAGATTCCCGGATGGGCAAGCGCCATTCGATACATGGCATCCGATATATGACCAAGCTCTGTCTGGATACTCTTCATATATTTCAGCCGTGCCGGTGTGTTAAAAAATAATTCACGCACCGCTAGATCGCTCCCGCGGCCCGAAGGGGAATCCTCATTCCGAATTAAATTACCACCCTCAATATCAATCAGGCGTCCTTTGCCGTCATCGGCAGTAGCCGTTAGAAGAGAGACTTTGGATACCGCAGCAATACTGGGGAGTGCCTCACCACGGAACCCTAAGCTAGTGATCTGGAATAGATCACGCCCATTAGCGATTTTACTTGTGGCATGACGATAAAAGGCGGTCTCACAATCCTCAGGCTCGATCCCCGAGCCGTTATCTTTTACTCGGATGCTCTGTAAACCGCCCTCCTCCACCGAAACCTCAATCCTTGTGCTTCCTGCGTCAATAGCATTCTCAACTAGCTCCTTCACAACAGAAGCTGGTCGCTCTACAACTTCACCTGCAGCAATCTGGTTGGCAATATGCTCGTCCAATATATGAATTTTGGCCAATTTCATTCACCTCTTATTTAGGCAATCAATAATTAAAGATCCTTTGCTTTCATCTTCAGGTCGTTCAGCAGACTCATAGCTTGAAGCGGAGTCATATTCATAAGGTCTGCGTTACGCACAGAAGTGATGAATTCTTTTATCGCAGGATCCTCTTGTACTTCAGTTACTACAGCCGACTGATTCGCATTACCTTTCCGATTCTTACGCGGTTCTTCCTCGCCAAAGATAGACAGTTGAACTACTTCATCTGCTACTGATGAATAGGAGTCCGCAGGAATGCCCGAAGTTTCTGCGATGACATTTTCGGGTTGTTGGATAGATGTAGTCGCGATCTCTTTTGCAGCGGCCTGACTTTCTAGTCCACCCCCATAATGAATAGAGGAACCACCTGGATGAGCCGCCTGCTCGATACTCTGAAGCAGACCGTAAGCACGATCAATGATCCCTTCAGGAAGCCCTGCTAGGCGTGCACAATAAATCCCATAGCTACTGTCTGCCGCTCCCGGAACAAGCTTACGCAGGAAGTTTACTTTATCCCCGCTCTCCTGTACGGCCATAGAGTAATTCTTAAGCCCCTTAAGACTTTCTTCCAAGTGGGCCAATTCATGAAAGTGCGTCGAAACTAAAGCTTTACAAGAAATGGTATCATGCACATACTCAATTACCGCTTGTGCGATCGCCATGCCCTCACTGGTCGAGGTTCCTCTTCCAAGCTCATCAATAATAATCAAACTCCTGGCTGTTGCTTTTTCTGTCATGACCTGAATGTCGGCCATTTCTACCATAAACGTACTCTGACCTCCGATCAAATCATCAGCTGCCCCAATACGTGTAAAGATTCGATCAATAAGCGGAACTTCCGCACTGGCGGCCGGAACAAAACAGCCAATTTGAGCCATAATACAAATAAGTGCAACCTGCCGCATATAAGTACTTTTCCCAGCCATATTAGGACCGGTGATCAAAAGAATATTTCCTTCTTCCTTACTTAGCGTGCTTCCGTTTGCTATAAATGCCGAATCCTTTAACACAGCCTCCACGACAGGATGACGACCACCTTCAAGCCGGAGACCGTACCCATCCGATAGGACAGGTTTTACGAAGCGATGCTCGGCACTGACGGCTGCCAGACATTGATACACATCAATCTCAGCTACCTTTTCCGCAAGATTCTGCAGTCGCGGAATTTGGCCGCTGATTCGATCACGCAGTTCAGTAAACAGGCTGTACTCCAAATCCGTCATTTTATCTTGCGCTTCAAGAATCAGAGCCTCTTTCTCTTTAAGCTCAGGTGTAACAAATCGCTCTGCATTTGCAAGCGTCTGTTTACGTTCATAACGCCCTTCCGGCAACGAAGCCAGATTGGATTTGGTGATCTCTATGAAATAACCGAAGATTTTGTTATAGCCGATCTTCAATGATTTGATACCTGTGGCTTGCCGTTCTTTCGCTTCCAGTTCGGCGATCCAACGTTTACCATTACTGCTAGCTTCCCGCAGCTCGTCCAACCTGGCATGATAACCAGAACGGATAATCCCTCCGTCTCGCACGGACACCGGCGCATCTTCAACAATTGCTCGATCTATATCCTCCCGTATCTCGGCACATTCATCCATGCTAGCACCGATCTCGCGTAAGGTTGCAGATCCCGAAGTCATACATAATTCCTTCAAAGCAGGGATTTGTGCCAGCGATAGCTTTAAGGCATTCATGTCACGACCATTCGCGCTACCAAAGGCAATACGACCTACCAGCCGCTCTAAGTCATAAATTTCCTTCAACGCTAAACGCAGGTCCTCTCGAACAATAAACTGATTGTACAAATAATCAACTGCTTCTAGGCGGCGTTCGATCGGAGCGCGCTGCAACAGCGGTTTATCTATTCTGCGACGTAACAATCGCGCACCCATGGATGTTTCGGTACGGTCTAGCAGCCACAGAAGAGATCCTTTTTTAGAACGTTCTCGGACCGTCTCTGTCAGCTCCAGATTCCGGCGTGTGAAGGGATCAAGAATCATATAATTACCTGGTTCATAAGGAGAAATTTGACTAAGTTGTCCCATTGAACGCCGTTGCGTCTCGTTTAGATAGGAGATTAGCAGCGCTAGACATTGTCCACGTTCTTTCTCCAGACGAACCCATGCGGCTTCACCGAATTGTCTACGTGCCAGCTCCTCCTCACGTTTCTCCCAAGGTGTGTACACAACAGGTTTCGCCAACAGAGGCGTTTCACTACGTAAAAGCTCCAATAACGTCGGGTCCCCGATGATCTCAGCCGGTTCATAAATGCCAATCTCATCGCGCAGCCACTCTGCACCAGATAAAACTGAAGTAACATACAATTCACCTGTAGTTAAATCACATGCAGCTAATGCCATCATCCCATCACTTTCGGTTACACAAACAAGATAATTGTTGCTTTTGTCGGCAATGATTTTTCCATCCATAACCGTTCCAGGTGTCACGACACGTACGATATCCCGCTTCACCATTCCCTTTGTGACAGAAGCATCCTCTAACTGTTCACAAATAGCGACTTTATATCCTTTTTCAATCAGGCGTTGAATATAACCCTCGGCGGCGTGATAAGGTACTCCACACATCGGAATCTTCTCTGCGCCCCCGCCTTCGCGACCTGTCAACGTAATTTCAAGCTCCTTGGAAGCCAAAATGGCATCTTCAAAGAACATTTCATAGAAATCGCCCAGTCTAAAAAATAGGAAGGCATCCTTTGCCCCTTCCTTCACTTTTAAATATTGCTCAATCATCGGCGTATATTGTGCCATGGTCAACCTCCAAGCCTATTTATTGCTGTCCTCCATTATAACAGAAAGTAGGCCAAGCAAAAACGCCTTCGGCGTCCCTTTAAGGACGTTAAGCGTTTGTGCGAGAAATATAAGGATTATGTATAGGGTGAAACTTATACTATCTTAAATTTATACAAAATCACCCTGCAACCGCTTAAAAGTTCATTCTTCTCGGTCCTCAGACAAAAAAACACAAAATCCGACACTATTACTGAAGCTCAAAGGGTAGTACCTTTTGTTTATCTTTCAAGCATCCATTATTCATTAGACAGAGGTGTATTCTTCTGCATTTTAATATTGTAGAATCTTAACACAGAGCGTTAAATCATAAGAAAATCAAAGGAGAATATCAAATGATACGAAGACTTACGGAGGATGACCGGGAACTTCTAATGGCGTTGCTACAAAAAGAGCCTGCTCTTAATTTGTTCATCCTTGGAGATGTAGAGAATTTCGGGTTTGAACAGGATTTTATGGCATTGTGGGGAGAGATAGATCCATCTGATGGCCTTATAAAAGCCGTTCTATTACGTTTCTATAGAAGCTATCTTCCTTACGCAGATGGGCCGTTTGATGTGGAAGGATTCGCAACAATCATGCGACAAGATAACGATATCCATATGATTTCCGGTGTAACCGAAGTGGTAAAAGCCTTTGACGGAGTAATTAACTTTAAACAAGAAAAGCAATTGTACTTTGCTGAATTAAAGGAAATGAACTCCAAAATTAAACGGTACTCTTCTTCCGCTGAAGACATTAATAGAGCAACCATTCAGGATGTGGAGGCGATTTGTTCGCTTACAGATACAATCGAAGAGTTTGAAAGCAGTCGGGATGGATCGAGGACAAGCCTACGTAAAACATTGTCTACTGGCACTGGCCGCACATATTACATGAAACGTGAAGATCAAGTGATTACAACGGCCTCAACATCAGCGGAAAATTCCATGTCAGCTATGATCGTAGGGGTTGCCACTCATCAAGCATTCAGAGAGCAAGGATTAGCTACAAGCGTAGTTGCACAGCTATGCACAGACTTACTCTCTGAAGGGAAAACTTTATGCCTCTTTTATGACAACCCTCATGCCGGGGTCATATACAAACGACTTGGATTCCAAGATATCGGTTCTTGGAGCATCGTGTACATGTAGACAAGCATAAACGCCCTCGGCGTTCTTATTAGGACGGTAAACGTTATGCGAGAAATATTAGATATAAGGGAGATGTGAAAAACTTATACTTTCTAATATTCTCAAGCTTTAACTTTGCTGCACCACAGCTCACGGATATCGCGAGATTCATCCCAAGTTCGTTCAGCGGCGATATACTGAAATAAAGGCTCTATGTATTGGGCTGCCTTCTCGTAGCCGCCTAGAGAGCGCAGCTGCGCCAGCAGAGGGGGTACTGCGTCGCGCAGCGGGGATTTATCGCCTCCGTAGTAGGCGATATGCAGTTCTTCCCGGTCGAGCGGGCGCAGCGTCAGGTCTTCATAATGGCTCACGATTAGGTGAGCCAGATAGACCGCGCCTTTAGCGATGACCGGGGATACCAGGAAGCTCGGCAAGGTCCGGTACTCAAAGCCGCCATGCGGCTGAATCCGGAAATCGCCGAGCACGCCGTAACGAGGACGACGCGCTCCCGCGCGGACGTCCTCAAGCAAAAGCATCGGCAGCGCGAGATAGTTGTCGAGCGCGCGCAAGAGCGGCGCCGTCAGCGTCACGCCGCTGAAGTGCAAATGGCCGCCGAGGGCCCAGCCCGTCAGCGGCATGCCTCCCGCCCGCCAGCGCAGCGAGCGGTCGGCGATAAGCCGGTCCGCCGTAGCCGCGGCGGACATCAGCTGCGCCAGCAGCGCGCGCGGTTCCCCGCGCGGCTGGGGGCGCAGCTCGGCGACCGGGAACGCGCCGCGTGTTCCCGGAGGTCCGGCGTCGCAGCCTGCGACGCCGTCCGTGGGCAGGTACCGCGACGCAGGCACGACGCGGCCTGTGGACTCCCGGAGGATGATAAACTCCGGGTCCATGCCCATGAGCATGCCGCTGCGGCCTGGCTGCTCCAGAGCAAGGCTACGTTCCAGCGCTAATGCTGCGGAACGGTAAGGCTCTGGCAATGATTTGCCGGAACCTTGTAGTAGTGGAGTGACTCCCTCCACGACATACCTCCGGTTCCCCATTGCCCTCAGCACGACCTCACCGCTATCCAGCCCCAAGCTGTACAAAGTCCGGACCGCAATACGCTGAAGTAATTTCATTACTCCACGCCACTCTCCTGGTACAGCCCCGGCTAGCACATCGGAGGCTGCGCGCATACCCGGACCTGCTCCTAGTGGAGTGATCTGCAGAACACTCAAATTATACACGAGTATGTTATAACACTGTTTATGGGCCTTATGGGAAGACAGAGAATCATATGTAACTTCTAAGCGATTTCTTTCACCAGTGATCTGTTTTCTCCGCAGAGATACTTCTGAGCCCTTCATTTGCAATAGTTCCTGCTTACTAGACGAAGTAAGAGCCGCTTCAATCCCACTCCGTAATAATCTGGACACTCTCTGTGCTGTTGATAATCCCGAATACACCTTAAAGCCCTCATTCATCCTTCTGACCCTCCATCCATCGCAGCCTAAGATTGAAAGCCCTGCATTAGCACTTCTTGCCCATTCATACGAATCAAGTTGTTCATAATCCGCTCTGATTCCATTTTTAATTCTAAAAATAAATAAAAAAAAGGAGGGCATTCGCCCTCTACGCCGCCGCCCTCCCTACATATAATGGACCATAACCCATCAGTACTCAGTTAGCGGCGGCGTATCCTTCCTTACAGCTCATCATCCAGATTGTCAGGGTCCAGATCATCGTAATCGAAGCTATCACCTTCAAAATCATAATCCTTGTCTTCCGGATCATCGCTTTGCTCAGTGACATACACACGGACTTTGGTCTCAGCCACCAACTCCACCTCGAATTCGCGCTCTACGCGAAGCGTCACACTGCCTCCGCCTGGCGATACGCCCGCTTCTACACAGTTGGGTTCCTGCGTTGCCTCCGCAGAGACCTCAACGGTAGAAGTGCGGTGTCTCGTGTCCAGGTACGAAAGCGGAATGAGCTCCACATAGGAGACCGTTTCCTTAGCTACCTCGGTCTGCTTGTTCTTGTCGTACGAGTACCAGATGTTTACATCGTAAGTACCAATTACTTCGATTCCGTTCCCGGCGGCAACCGCTTCGTACTGGTGGTTGATAATCCAAGCCCCCAGAATACTAGTCGGGTGATGTGGCGGAGTCACGGTATGGGTTGCTGTAGAGAACTTACGACCTTTGCCGCAAATTGCCTTCGTAATGATCTCCCTTGTTTGACGTTTATGGCTTAATGACATCTTTAAACCTCCTCCATACAATCATTCACTATCAAGTGTATGCAGGTTCTAGGCATTTGTTGATTGTTAGTCTATAAATAAATTTGAGTAAGCCCTCCAGAGCGTCTTATCAGGAGACTTATAGTTCATTTTATTTCAAAATTTGTACAGATATGAGTAGATTATAAAAATGGTCCAGCCTAATACATATCCGTTCTGAACGTTAAAAAACCTTTATAAAGCCCGTTATTGCGGGATTACGCGCACAATACCAATAGATCTATGTTTGCTCAGGTCAATAAAATCGTCATCAATATTCACGAGGGGACGCAGTGGATCAGTAGCAAGAATCATAATGATTTTTCCTGTCCGTCCATCTGTCAATTCCACTTCATTCCCTATCATTGACTGCATTAACTTATTAATAAAGACTCTACAAATATAAGGGTCAAGCTTGCCAAATACGCTTTCCTCCATCTGCAACAACACTTCATAAAGAGGTGAAGCTTTACGATAGAACCGGTCGGATGTCATCGCATGGAACACATCTGCTACTGCAACAATTTTACTGAAATCAGTGATCCGATTCCCAAGTACGCCGAAGGGATAACCACTCCCGTCCATTCTTTCATGATGCTGCAGGGCGACGAGCGCTTGCAAATGATTGGTTCCAATAGTGTCCCGGATCATTTCGTAACCATAGGTCGTATGCTTTTTCATTAGCTGATACTCTTCAGCGGTCAACGGGCCCGGCCTGGTTAATAATTCATCCGGAATCCTCATTTTTCCGATATCGTGAAGGGTCGCTGCGATCGTTAGCATACTTAAATCCTCAGGCTTTAATTTTAGCCATTTACCTAGCAATGTAGATAAAATACCAACCGCTACATTATGTCTGTATGTATAATCATCCTTGGACTGCAAGGCAGCCAATACGCCGTAGAAGTCATTCTTTTCGCTTACCTGCTGGATAAACGGAATGACTTCATTTCGAACTTCAAGCATAGGAATCCGTTTGTTTTTGTTCTGACGAAGCTGTTCAAAAATATTCTCTATTGCAGCTGTGCAATCATCGATTGCAAGTTGGAAAAATTCCGCGCTATCCAGCTGTACGACGTCATGAGACTCTAGCGTGATCTTATGTTGATGGATTAATCGTATATGCTCAGCACTTAATAAAGTCAATGCGGGTAAAACAAATACTCCTTTGTCATTAAAAAGATTAGCTATAAGCTGTTTTCCTATAAATGATTCCATAACTTTATCCATACGCCTCACCTGCCAATGCGGAAAATTCGCCTACCGAACTTCCTGCTATTATTTGAACTCACCATAAAATCGTTAATCATATCCTGTGATCAACTTTTAGCTCATACATATCTTATCGTGATTTTGACAGAGATAGTTAATACTTCAGTTTATTAAAGCCTCAATTTAAGCCTTATTTCGAATCTTCAGACGTTTCTCCGGCTTGTAACTGACCGGGATTTTATGTCGCTTAGCGATCTTTAAATAAAGTGCCAGTTCCCTGCATAATTGAAGGATAGCTGAGCGCACTTCAAATTCCTCACGTGTCTCTGGCAGATCCATTTCTTCGAATTCTCGTGTCAACTCGTCCAGTAAATGCTCAGTTCGTCCAGTATATTCTTCCGCAAGCACATCCCCGCTAAGCTGGTCAAATAACTCAGCAACCATCTCCCCATGTGGTAAATGGCGATACACTTGAGAGAGCAGCTGCACCATACTTTGAATCGATTCCAGTTGCTCCTTCCGCATGTAGAAATAAACATTCCATGCTTCATCAGGATGAATAACATGATTCTCCATTTCACGGGTAGCGGCCGTTAGTCCCCGCTGTACTGCATTATCTGCGTCAATTAATTCTTTGCCGTCCCAAATATACGCAGGATCTCGAAGCGTTCGGGCCATCTGGGTAAAAATAACCGAAAAATAGCGATCCACTTCTTTACGGATTCCATAAATGACTCCACTAGTCTGAGGCATGTAAATCAAGTTTACCAGCCCTGCTGAACCGAGCCCAATAGCCAGAAGCTCTATTTGCTGCAACAGGACATGAAGCGATAGTTCAGCTTGTCCAAACACGCGAAACACGATAACCGAGCTGGTGACAATCCCTTCTTTGTAGCCAGACTTTACAATCATCGGGAAGCCTATGAGTACATACAGCCCTAGCACCCAGTAATGGAACCCTAGAAGCCAGAATAGGATGCAGCCAAAAAAGAGTCCCACGAGCGAGGCTAAAAAACGAGCCGTTATCGTTCGGAAACTCCTTTTCAAAGTAACCTCTACACCCAAAATTGCCAGCAAGCCTGCACTCTGCGCATTAGGTATACCTACTGCAGATGCAACTAGTACGGATAATAACGTAGCTGCTGCTGTTTTAATCACACGAAATCCCATAGCCTTATCTCTCCTTACAAGCACTAACCCAATAAATAGGTAAAGATATAGACATGTTACAAGATTTTGTGTACAGACACAATATTACATAAGGTTCATCGCCGGGATAACAATCGCTTCTCAAGATATACCACTAATTGATACATTGCCGTAGCCACGGCCGCGATAATCAAAAGACTGGACATTACGAGCGTAAAATTAAACACCTGAAAACCATAAATAATCAGATATCCGAGACCCGATTTAGCGACCAGAAACTCCCCTACAATAACCCCTACCCATGACATCCCTACATTCACCTTTAGGGTGGATACCACCGTTGGGAATGAAGCTGGGAGAATCACTTTAAAGAACACCTGAACTCTGGAAGCTCCGAAAGAGCGAACCACCTTGACCAGATTCGGGTCCACGCTACAAAAACTGTTGTATACAACAAGCGTCGTAATAATTACCGTTATAGATAAAGTAGTAACAACGATAGCAGTGAATCCGGCTCCGAACATGACGATAAAAATCGGCCCCAGCGCCACCTTCGGCATACTGTTAAATACGACCATATACGGATCAAGCACTGCGGATAAAAAAGGAGACCACCAAATAATTACAGCGAGCAGTGTCCCTAGCAGCGTTCCCAGTACAAAGCCTACCGCAGTCTCACCTACCGTCATCCCCAGATGTGGCCACAGGCTTCCACTAACCATATCTCCCCAAATCTGTCGGAAGATTTTTGTGGGATAGCTGAATAATAGCTCATCAATCCATCCCATCCTTGCCCCTGCTTCCCAGAGAACAAAAAACAGAAGTAACAGGCTGCTTCTTACGACCATCACCTGATTACGCCAGCGGTGCTTCTTTTTTTTATAATTTCCGTGCATTTGCTGCAGCCACTGTTCACGGGAAGCTAATAATCCCGATTGCTCCGTATGCCTCATTAGCTTTCCCTCCCTGCAATCTCCATCTCTTTCCATATTTCATGAAAAAGCTCCGAAAAGCCTGGCAGATCTCGCGCAAACAGCGGAGGTGCTGACCGAATTTGCTCTGGCACTGAAAATACTTTACGGATCTTCCCTGGATTTCGTTGTAGAAGAATAACACTGCTACTTACTGCAATAGCCTCTGATAGATCATGCGTGACTAAGATTGCAGTCGTTCCCCTGCTGCGTAAGGTCTCAGAGACCAAATCCTCCAGCTGTAATTTGATCTGGTAATCAAGCGCCGAGAACGGCTCGTCTAATAGAAGCAGTCCAGGATTCGTAGCCAAGGTACGTACCAGAGCGACTCTCTGGCGCATCCCACCTGATAACTGAGAAGGATAGGCGTTCTCTTTTCCCTCTAAACCCATCTCTTGAAGAAGCTCCAAAGTCCGCTTTCTGCTCTCCTCGTTCAAGCTTCCAGTCAGCTCCAGACCTAGCACGGCATTGTCCAGAATACTCCGCCAAGGAAAAAGATAATCCTGCTGCAGCATATACCCAACCTCTGGTGAGGGACCCGTAATGGGCTGGCCATTTACGAATACATCGCCTTGAGAGGGCTGCAGCAGTCCTGCAATAATCGATAGAAGAGTCGTCTTGCCGCAACCACTTGGTCCCACTAAGCTAACGAACTCTCCTTGCTCGACATTAAGGTTTAGGTCCTCAACGGCCAGTGAAGCTTCTCGGTCGCCAAGATAGGCATGCGTTACTCCCTTTAATTGCACTACTGGAAGCATTGTCAGCCCCTCCTTCAATTTTACACATCTTATTTAGGATCTTCGGTTCTCTCTTATTTTGAAGTGCTGCTCTTTATGCTCTTCTCTGCTTTCTCAGCAAAATTGTTATTCACGATTTTGTCAGCGGGAATGCGTTCTTTAAGCTCACCAGCATTATCAATGACATCAAGCAGATTGTTCCATTCTTCTTGATCAATAATTGGATTAACCGCATAGGTATCTTGTTCTTTATACCGTTTGACTGCTGAAACTACGATGTCTTTATCCGTCTTATCAAAATAAGTCATAATCGCATCCGCAATTTCTTCTGGGCTATGCTCCTTCACCCAAAGCTGTGCACGCTGGATCGCATTTGTGAACTTCTGCACCGTGTCTCCATTTTTACTAATATAACTGTTCTTAGACATAAATACGGTGTATGGTAAATAGCCGCTTTCTACACCAAACGAAGCCACTACTTCCCCTCGGCCCTCACGTTCAAAGATTGAAGCCTGTGGTTCAAATAGCTGCACATAATCGCCTGTACCTGAAGCAAAAGCACCAGCAATATTGGCAAAATCAATATTTTGGATCAAGGTTATATCTTTTGTTGGATCTATTCCTTTTTTAGATAAAGTAAACGCACCTGCCATTTGTGGCATTCCACCTTTTCTTTGCCCCAGGAAGGTAGAACCCTTTACTTTATCCCAGTTAAACGCTCCGTCAGCCTTGCGGGCAAACAGGAACGTTCCATCCCTCTGAGTCAGCTGTGCAAAATTAATGACCGGATCATCTGAACCCTGTTGATACACATAAATGGAGGTTTCTGAACCTACCAATGCAACATCGATGGCACCTGAGAGGAGAGCAGTCATGGTTTTATCTCCACCGGGTATCGTCTGCAGCTCTACGTCAAGCCCTTCATCTTTAAAGAAATTTTGAGATAAGGCAACATATTCGGGTGCGTAAAAGACAGAACGGGTGACTTCACCAATCTTCACCTTCACCAACTCTGACTTTCCGCCGCAACCGGCAAGCACTGAAAAGCATAAAGTAATGATCATGAGCGACAATGACAGCTTTTTCCTAATCTTCATTCTTCATTCTCCTTTCTTACCGGGTCCTTCGCCCTTGCTTAAAGCATATGCAGATGCCTACTAAAAGGTTAAAACCTTCAATAACATAGGGAAATCCGAGAATAACCATGATACTAGCGACTTTTATTGAAATAATGGATAAATATCGATTCATTTGCTGTTTTTGTATCTGTGCAAACGTTTTACCTAAGGGGATGCATTCGAGTACTATAGGAAATAAAGCGCTTTCCATTTCTTGTATTAGAAAATTTGCAATTGAAGGAGTTTTTACATATGTATAAAGGTGCTACGTTCAAAACCAAAAAAATTACAATATGCTCTCTGGTGGGCATCAGCCTAACCACATTACTGCTGTCTGGTTGCACTGGTAATTCAAGCAACAAAACATCTGTTGCCACGCCCTCCCCTAGAGCAGGCTCCATTCAGAGCACCGCTGCACCCCAAGCTGGAAAAGTTATAAATAAGACGGACGAACAACCTTCCACCGTTTATTATGAATTATTTGTTCGTTCCTTCTATGATTCAGACGGCGATGGCATTGGAGATCTCAAAGGGATCACCCAGAAGCTGGATTACTTAAATGATGGGAATCCTGAAACCACGACTGATTTGGGGATTGGCGGGATTTGGCTCATGCCCATCAACCCATCACCAAGCTATCATGGATATGATGTAACTGATTATCGTGCGATTAATCCTGAATATGGGACGATTGAGGATATGCAGGAGCTTATTACAGAGGCGCATAAACGAGGAATTAAAATAATTATGGACTTGGTTGTGAATCATACCTCCAAAGAACACCCATGGTTCGTAGACTCGGCTAAAAACAGTGACAGCAAATATCGTGATTGGTACGTCTGGGCCGAGGATCAAGGTCGTCCCGCAAATGGAGCCAGCGCTGCTGGCGGTGGCAATGCGTGGCATTCTATCCTTGGCAGTCATTATCTGGGCGGATTTTGGGAAGGCATGCCTGATCTGAATTTCGATAATGCAGAAGTTCGTACTGAAATGAAGGACATCGGAAAGTTTTGGCTGGAGCAAGGAGTGGATGGCTTCCGACTAGATGCTGCGAAGCATATCTACGAAGATCTTTTGAGTGACAAAAGTGAGGCTACTACTGCTAAAAATGTATCCTGGTGGCAGGAGTTCCGCAAGGTTATGAATGAAGTAAACCCAGAGGCATACATTGTTGGCGAGGTCTGGGAGAATTCTGCTGTCACTGTCGGAGCTTATTTAGATCAAGCATTTGACTCAAGCTTTAACTTTGGCTTAGCAGAAACACTGGTGAACTCTGTAAAAACTGAAAAAGACAGCGGGACGGCCTTTACGCTGGAACGAACCTATAAATTGTATTCCAAAATATCCGATAGCCAATTTACCGATGCTACTTTCTTGACGAATCATGATCAAAACAGAGTCATGAGTCAATTAGACAATAACCCGAATCATGCAAAAATGGCAGCAGCCCTACTGTTAACTTTGCCTGGGAATCCTTTTATCTATTATGGTGAAGAAATTGGAATGCGCGGTGTGAAGCCAGATGAAGGACTTCGAGAGCCTATGAGATGGAGTGCAGCCGATCAAGGAGAGGGGCAGACTACTTGGGAGGCCGGAAGTAATAATGCGGGTGCGATAAACGTTGATGTTGAGAGCCAGCTGAATGACAGTGGTTCAATGCTAGAAAGATATCGCGAGCTTATTGCGCTAAGAAATGAGATTCCTGCGCTCCGGGATGGCGGAATCCGTGACTATGCTTCTGGCAATCCCGGGGTTATGGCTTACGAACGACTAACAACACAGGATCAGGTGCTCGTCGTTCATAACCTTACTGGAGAAGAACAAACCGTTGTACTGCAACCCAATGTCGAGGGTTTCTCTTACTCCAAGATCTTAAAGACGATTGCTGTCAAATCGATCTTGAATTCAGATCAACTTACCCTCCCTCCTTATTCAACCGCTATTGTGGAGTGAGAAATGAGGAAGAATGTAACACCCACTTTGTTACTGACCCACATAATTGAGCTTTTGTAATCGGGAGGGCTATAAGCCAGTCTTTGGATGGATCACTGCTCATTCGTAACAACCAGCCACTGGAATGATCGCCCAAGAAGCGTGCTTTCTGGAACCTCCATCCACTGTCACTGGATGTGCAAAGTCGTAATTCTCCCTCCGACATGAAGCACTTCATCACCCGTGCCAGCTGGATGGAATGTACATCATCCCCTGTCTCAGCTGCTAAACAATCTGAGAGCATTTGCAGCGTGGATGAACATGAGCTTTTTTTCAGCTCCTCAAACTTTATTTTTGACATTAGTAATGCCGGAATCCCATGATTGTAAAGCTCTTTCATGTTCTCACATTCGAACAGCTGAAGACAAAAGCTCTCCATTTCACTTTCATCCTTTAATTCATAGGGAAGGGTTTCCGGGTTACTATTGCAGATTACTAGTATCCTGTCTTTATGTATTTGCAGACACAGATCCTTCATTTCCTCCTTCTCTTTATATTTCAATCTACAGATCCGTTCTGCGGTTAAACCTGTATGTAACTGATCCAGAACTGCTTGCCCCTTTGCTTCATCTGGAAATAAAAAATGCGTTAAATCGGCCAATCCATTGTCATTCACATCATTGTATCCTTCCTGTATTTCATATATATGTATATTAATCTAACAATCTTTATGTTATCATAAGCTAATTTTAAGGTAAAATTAAGAAACAAAGGGTATTATCATTAACATGAAATACTTTTAGCGAGGTGTCTTCAAAATGAGAATGCTCATCACATTTCAGAACAAACTTGTACCTGTGTATTTCACAACAGAAAATAAACAGCCCACTCAAAAAGTACTTAGATTACTTAACAGTACGTTGGAGCTCAAAATTCAAAAGGGCAAGAATGCCATCCAGAAATGCCTGAATTCATTAATTAGTATCGAAATTAAAGGCTCTGAGGCTATATTGCACAGTTATAGTGAGAATGATTCATTGGCGCTATCCCTCTATTAATAGAGGGGTAGTTTTTTTGTGAAGTTTCTTTTATCCTTTGGCAGACAAAACAGCAAGTCTCAGAAAGAGACTTGCTGTTTTTAAGTTTGCTGCTTTAGTAATGAATGATTACATGAGTTTGGAGCAATTTCAGCTAATTTTATAGTTCTTATTCTCTGCTTTTTCAGCTTTCTGTATCCGAAGTTTAAAGAGTCTCACTAAATTTTGGCGTGTATGCTCTTCGTGACAGCTATCCAATTTCTTAATGATAAACCGATCAATGGACATGTCCATCGCTCCTTTTAATTCATTCAGATCCTTATGGATATAGGGAATATTTTCCTGTTACCTTGTAAGTTTATTAACCGGGATTTGTATTTTTCAAACTCTGTTTCCTTTATAAAATACTCATTTCCCCCAAAAAACAATTACAAAAAAATAATTTACAAACAAAAGAATACATGCTATATTATTTATAGTTAATATTAAATACACACATTCAAGGGAGCAATCATAATGTCTAAAGTTTTATTTATCAAAGCAAACAACCGTCCAGCAGAACAATCCGTAAGCGTTAAGCTTTACAATGAATTCTTGGAGAACTACAAACTCAACAATCCAGAAGATGAAATCACTGAACTTGATCTGTTTGCAGAGCAACTTCCTTACTACGACAATACCCTGATCACTGGTATGTACAAAGCTGCTCAAGGCTACGAACTAACAGCTGAAGAAGCAGCAGGTGCTGCTGTAGTTAATAAATATTTGGAACAGTTTATCGCTGCTGATAAAGTAGTATTCGGTTTCCCACTGTGGAACATGACTGTACCAGCTGTATTGCATACTTATGTCGATTACCTTTGCCAAGCTGGCAAAACCTTCTCTTACACTGCTGAAGGTCCAGTTGGTCTTTTGACAGGTAAAAAAGCAATCGTTCTGAACGCTAGAGGTGGTATTTATTCCGAAGGTCCTGCAGCAAGTGCTGAAATGGCTGTAAACTTCATCGTTGGTAACCTTAACCTCTGGGGTATTAAAGATATTACTCAAGTCATCATCGAAGGTCATAACCAACTTCCTGCACAATCCGCTGAAATCATTGAGAACGGATTACAATTGGCTAAGGAAACTGCTGCATCGTTCTAATACAAGCCTATAAAAGAATTTAGAAAAAAGGGTGACCCTGAGTGGTCACCCTTTTTTTTGATTATCTAGCCTATTTAAATACTACCCTTGGCCCCGTCGCTGTCTATAAAGTTCTTCTAATACTCATCAAGTTCTTTACGCCAGCCGTACCCTCTAGTCCTTGTCGAATGAACTTTAGAAGAAGCTGCGGTTTTTCTCTTGAGCTTCACCTCTTTCGTGCTTTGGTACATCAGCTCCCGCTGTGTCTTCCGGTAGTTCAGCAGTCTCTTCTCTTCCAACTCACCGTTTTGAACCGCTTCAAGTACCGCACAGCCCTCCTCACGTTCATGTCTACAGTTACTAAACCGACATCCAGCACCTAAGCTGCTAATATCACTAAACGCCAGATCTAATCCACCTTCATCTTCCCATAGCTGCAGCTCACGCATCCCTGGTGTGTCCACTATGATTCCTCCGTCCGGCATAATAAACAGTTCACGGTGGGTAGTAGTATGGCGTCCACGGCTATCGCCTTCTCTTACATCCTGTGTAAGCTGAAGGTTCTTTCCACATAACCAGTTGACCATCGTTGATTTGCCGCAGCCAGATGAACCCGTTAAAGCTACTGTCTGTCCATTCCCAATGTAAGGCAGCAGTTTCTCACGGCCATTATCTTGCAATGCACTAACCGCATGAACTGGCACACCTGGAGCGGCGCTTTCCATTTCGGCAATTTTACTCTCTGCATCTAGGCAAAGATCCGCTTTGGTCAGTAGAATGACTGGATTAGCTCCGCTGTTCCAAGCCATGATTAAGTATCTCTCCATCCGCCGAACATTAAAGTCATCATTCAAAGCACTGACCAGAAATAAGGTTTCTACATTCGAGGCAACAATCTGCTCCTCTTGTGTGTTACCAGCTACCTTGCGTGAGATGACACTATGCCGAGGCAATATCCCATGTATAATCGCATGCTCGCCGCCATCCTGCATGGAAAGAGCCACCCAGTCGCCGATCGCCGGAAAATCACCTGAAGCGACAAACGTATGTCTCAGCTTGCCTGATAGCTCACCCCATGTCTCTCCCAAATCAGTCATTACCCTATACTTACTGCCAAAATCGCCTACAATTCTTCCGGGAACAAGGCGTTTATCCTCCGTCTCCTTCCACTTTTCACCCCATTTTGAACTCCAATTTTCATTCCAACCATATTGCTGTATGTTAGTCATTCGAATCCTCCTAAAGATCTGTTTAAGTTTTTATTTTTATTTACTAAGTACTTCCAGCATTCTCCGAGAACATAAAAAGCCGCCAGGATTTAAGACTCCGGCGGCTGTCACACTTCATGAACTCTTCTAGGACGAAAAGGACAAAAAGTGCACACATAATCAGAGAAATGTCTCATCCTAAAGACAAGGATAAGTTCATTTTCCCGTGCGATATATAGAGAAATAGACAATTAACTACAATTCCTATCGATTCTATATACGCAAAAAAGCCGCCGGACCCAATACGGTTCCCGCGGCTCTAATAAGCGTAATAGAGCTTACCTGCTAAACTGCACGAATAACTTATTCGGCAGCCGCTGTTCCCGGAAGACACGTATCCACAACAGTTGAGTTCATTACATTTAAAACTGTCATAAAACATCGTCTCCTTCCGAAATAAGATGCTGTTATCATAAACGGCGCTGCCGTATAATGTCAACTATAAATTTTGATAAATTACAAAATGGACTTAAGCTCGTTCAACTCGCAGATTATCTTCCAAGGTTGTATGTCCAACTGATCGTCCCAGGCATGTTTTCTTTGCAGCCAAATGCCTTGTAGCCCTGCTTTGCCTGCACCCCAAATATCATTTACAGGGTGATCTCCAATAAACAAAGTCTGATCTGCAGTAACTCCCAATCTGTCTAATGCAAGTTGATAAATCTTAGGATCGGGCTTAGCCATTCCTGCTTCTCCAGAAATAACAATAGCCTTGAAGTAGTCTCGCAGGGCAAGGGTATCAATTTTGGTGTTCTGGATATCTACTTTGCCGTTGGTAACCAGACCAAGTATATAACCTCGCTCCTTGCAGTACTTCAGAACGTCCACCGCATCCTTCATTGTAGCACCATGATTGATATAACTTGCATCATAATACGCACGAATATGTTCAGCCGTAACTGGCGTTTCCCAAGGCAGTACCTCGCTTAGCTCTACGAAGAATCCGTCCTTATCACGGTATCCATCAGCATCTCTGTGAATCATATCCTCGATTACCCTCTGCGCTTCTTCAGCTTCCAAATGTCCTAGGAAGTCCTGAACAAACTGTATACTAAAACTGCGAAAGGTATGATCACGATCCATTAACGTATTATCCAAATCAAATAATATAGCTTGTATCTCTTTCATCAAGCGATTCCCCTTATATGCTGTTGATTTCAGAATTGAATATTCAGAAATCTATTGTACTATGTCTCTAAAGACAATGAAAAGACCATTCTGTAAAAAGGAAAAGCTGTCTCCCCTTCTACCGAACAGTCTCTATATGCTTTAAATTAGATTGTTTCATTGCTCAAAATGCTCCGCTCGATGTGTCAGCATCATTTCCTCTTCTGTAATATACAGTGGAAAAGGAGGGGTTTCTTTGAGATAACTTTCTGTCGCTAACAATCGATAATGGACCTCAGGTAACCAGGCATCTTCAACAAGTGGCAGCTGACCTGTATCACTGATATAATTATCGACAGCCGACTGGACCATATCAAGGTAATACGGAACAAGCTTATCTTCTTCCTCGAAAACTTCATATGTCTCGCGTGACATGTAGAAATTCTGTTCTGGAATGCCTCCTAAATATCGTGTTAGTCTGCTCAAATCTATTCTTTTGTCATCAAGGATTAAAGCTGTTCTATTAATGAGCGCAGGCATATCCTCTTCAAACTGTCTGATCGCCTGCTTGACTTGATTTAGGGTAACGGTGAAATGTTCCGATTGGGGTTGTTTTTTTGTGCGTTTGAAAAACATAAGACAAGTCTCCTTTCGAAAAACTATCTTTGTTAACGCTTACAATTATATTATATTCGAATTCCTCCCTCTTAATCAAGATAAACCTAATAGACACACTTTGTTAATAACTTCATGAACATTATTTGACATCTTCCCAACGAGTCCATACTTCTTGAGGATTAAGCTCATATTTGTCATTCTCTCGATACATAAACTGATGCATTATAAATTCACGCCGAATAGTAGCAAAATCTTCATGAAACTGCTTAATGAACTCGTTAATTTCCTTCTCAGAATAAACCACCCCCGGCTCTAGCTTCTCAACCATGTACTGAAGTGCGATCAGTTTCTTCTTATATTGTGCCGGAATTTGCCGAAGCCGCCCATCCTTCGAAAAAAAATTACGCAGTACAGACTCCTTTAGACTACTTCCAGGTGATTTCTCCTCCATATTCCTCGCTCCTTTTGAAAAAATAAACTGAAGTGAAGACTCAGCACCACTGCTAATGAACTCTGGATTCAACTTGAAATAAACCGTATTTTTATCACGTCGTTCCTTAATTAATGCCGCTTCACGTAACTTCGCAGCATGATGAGTTACTGTTGGTTGCGATAAATTCAATTTCTCAGCCAGCGCTTGTCCGTGCATTTCTCCTTGTGACAGAAGCAACAATAAACGAAGACGCGTTGGGTCAGCCAAAGCTTTATGATAGTTCACTATTTTTTCTAACTGCATTGGAATCACACTCCTTCACCTTCATAAGCTAGATGATCATTAGATATATATCTAATTATATAACAATCAACATTATGCTTGCAATGGTTATTGTGTTTAATCTTATGGTTATGGCAAAATGAATGAATTTAGGGTAGGATTTAAAGAAAAGATAGTAACAATCAGGAGGTAACCCACTGTATGAAAGATGTAATTATTATCGGTGCAGGTCCATGCGGCCTCTCGGCAGCTATCGAATGCCAGCGCCAAGGACTGTCCAGTCTCATTATTGAAAAAAGCTTTATCGTTCACTCCATTTATTTGTATCCAACAAATATGCAATTCTTTAGTACTGCTGAGTTATTAGAAATCGGAGACGTTCCTTTCACCTCGACCAATGATAAACCTTACCGCCACGAAGCTCTTGTCTATTACCGCCGGGCTGCGGAGCAGTATGGTCTAGATATTGCTGCTTATGAAGAAGCGTTATCCATTGAGCCACTGGAAGATGGAACCTATGCTGTACATACGTCCAATATGCGTGGTGAGCATCACACACGTATCACTGCAAATGTCGTTATCGCTACAGGTTATTTTGATCAACCGAATATGATCGGTATTCCAGGGGAAGAACTCCCTAAAGTTACCCACTATTTCGGTGAAGCCCATCCATATACAGGGATGAAAGTTACTGTCATTGGTGGCAGTAATTCTGCAGTAGATGCAGCACTGGAGCTTATGCGTGTTGGAGCTATAGTCGATATGGTCTATCGTGGTGAGAGCATTTCCTCGAATATTAAGCCTTGGGTTCGGCCAATCTTTGAAGGGATGGTACAAAAGGGCAAGATCACTCTACATCTGGAATCACGTGTTACTGAAATTACGGCTAGTTCGGTTATAGTTACAAGTCATAATGGAGACAAAAAATCCATAGATAATGATTTCGTCCTTGCTTTGACTGGCTTCCGGCCCAGCCGAGTGCTTCTCACTTCTGCCGGCGTTGTTATGGATGACGATATGGATAAGCCAGCTTTTAATCCTTCAACTATGGAAAGTAATGTTCCAGGTCTTTATGTTGCAGGAGTAATCGCTTCAGGCCGTAATGCGAATGAAGTATTTATCGAGACAGGTCGTGGGCATGGTAAACTTATCGCGGATCACATTCTTGCGAAGCGCAGTTCTCACAATAAGGAGTTGAACGATTAAGATGGACATGACCTCTTTGCTTTTGCTTGGTCTTGCTGCGCTCGGTATTATAAGCAGTAATTCCCCTGTAACAATAGCAATGGTCGTCCTACTACTGCTAAGAGTTCTTGGCCTGCAGCAGACCTTCCCTTGGCTTGAGAAATATGGTTTAACCATCGGGATAATCATTCTTACGATCGGGGTCATGACGCCTTTGGCCAGCGGTAAAATATCGCTGCAGATGGTCGGTCAGTCCTTCCTCCACTGGAAGTCTCTTCTTGCAATTGCGATCGGCATTCTCGTCGCTTATCTTGGCGGGCGTGGAGCCATCCTTATGACCAACCAGCCCACAGTTGTTGCGGGTCTCCTGATCGGAACAGTGATTGGCGTTGCATTGTTCAAGGGTGTCCCTGTAGGGCCGCTTATCGCAGCCGGTATATTGTCGCTCTTGATTGGCAAAATGTAACCGGTGGGTAACCATTCAATACAAAAATAGAGCAGCAATTCTCCACTAACGAGAGAATCGCTGCTCTATTGTGTATTTACTCAGCCTGCGAAATGGACTGTGGAATTTCATGTGACGATCGTTTTTCTACAAACAACAGATCACCAACCTCATGCTCTGTTTGAATTTTTTTCAGTTGAGCCAAAGCTTCTGCTTCTGTATTGAAATACCCAGCTTCCACCAGGAATAATCCCTTCTGATCCTTTAATACGCGCACATTCTCTAACCCGAATAACATCTCTTCAGCCATTCCTTGGCTCTCGCCAGCTGGCTCTGAGAGTGTTCTAAGGGAATATATAGAAGTTCCTTCCCCCACATTACCCTTCTTATCCTTCAATGTAATTGCAACCTGTGCCGGTTCCTTATATTCCTTCACCTCATAAGCAACTGGCTCTTTGAAGGTTACATTGAAACGTATCATCGAGTCATCCAATGTAATTAAAGGATAAGCATCTTGAACATACTTGCTTTCTTTTAATGTCTCGAGATCTTTAACAGCTGAGAAGTTCCTTGCCCCGCTCACGGTTACGGTCATTGTATAAGGATTGTCGGTGAATTTTACGTTATAAGAGCTTGCTAGGTCTTGCGTATTGTCCGAATTTGCAAAGTTTAAAATCATTTGATCACTGTTCTTCTGATGTTTCAAAGAAATGAAATTGACATCTACTCCATCCTGGATCGTACCGCCGCCTGCACTTCCATCCGTAAATTTCAATACACTTACAAGCTTACCGAGCACTGGGACATCATTCATACTATCCGCGAAGGCTGGCACCGTATTTACCCCTACTGTAAAAGAAATAATAACTGCTGCTGCAACTGATCCTGTCCACTTTAATCCATTCATTTTCGTTCCTCTTTTCTGTTGTTTATGAAGTTTTCCTCTTTCAATCCCTTTACGAGAAGCTTGTGAGAGTTCTTCGGGGATTTCAATATCGTTGTATGCTTTCTGTAACCGTTCAAGTTGATTATCCAAAGTACTCACTTCCCTTCATATTTATTTTTAATTTCCCTAAACCCCGATAGATGACGGTTTTTACAGAGCTCTCTGGCATTTCCATTACTCCCGCAATTTCTTTAATAGGTAAGTCTTCGAAATATCTCATAACAATGATCATTCTTGATTTTTTATCAAGGACACTTAACGCCTCCTGTAGATCAATGACATCTTCTATCGGTTTTGAAACATAGCTGACTTCAGGATTTTTATCCATATACACGATTTTTTTAGATTTCCGGATAAAGTCCAAAGCACAATTGACGGCTATTTTTGTAAGCCAAGATTTAAAATATTGAGGTTGCTTCAGTTTATGAATAGAGATATACGCTTTGTAGACGGTCTCCTGTACAATCTCCAGCGCATCATCCTTATTCCTCACATAGGAGTATGCCATACGGTAAAGACGCTCCTGCATCCCATCTATTAATGCAGTAAAGCTGTCTTCATCACCCGCTATCGCCTTTTCCTCCAGCTCTGTTGTATTCAAGTTCTCACTACCTTTCATGTTGCTTATACTTTTTAGACGCACGTGATATTCAAAAAGACTCAAATGGGTTTAAAAAAAATGGCCCTCTCTCTCGAGAAGACCACCTAAGTAATTTATTGTAAGGTTAGTTCTTATCATGTATCCAAATGCTGTACGTTAAACAATCTCGCATAACTTCCATCTAGCCCCATCAGTTCTTCATGTGTACCACGCTCTGTGATCTCACCATTCTCGAGCACTACGATCTGATCTGCATGTGTAATTGTAGACAGTCTATGTGCAACAATTAGTGTAGTACGTTCCGATGAGAGGGATTGCAGCGCTTGTTGAATTAAATGCTCTGACTCCAGATCCAGCGCTGATGTAGCTTCGTCTAATATAAGAACCTTCGGATCTTTAAGAAACACTCTTGCGATCGCAACCCGTTGCTTTTGTCCACCGGACAGCTTCACTCCACGCTCTCCCACTTCTGTGTCATAGCCTAGCGGCAGCTGCTCAATAAAATCATGCGCATTGGCAGCTTTCGCCGCCGAGAGGACTTCCTCCTCTGTAGCATTAGGATTACCGAACAAGATATTATCTCTTACAGACCCACTAAATAAGAAATTATCTTGAAGCACCATTCCAACGGCTCTTCGTAAACTCTCCTGCGTCAAACCTTGTATATCCTGACCATCCATCTGGAGGCTACCTTTGCTGATGTCATAGAAACGCGGAATCAAGCTTATGAGAGAGGACTTCCCACCACCACTCATTCCGACAAAAGCGACCGTCTGCCCAGGTTTGATACTTAAATTGATATCCTTCAGTACCCAATCATTCTCTTCGTTGTATTTGAACCAAACCTTATGAAAATCAATTTCACCACGTGCATTCGTCAGAGGTCTTGCTCCCGGTTTATCCACGATATCATAAGGCTCTTCTAGCAGCTCAAGCACCCGTTCAAGGGAAGCCGAGGCTTGAGTTAGCACTGTCGAGGAATTAATCAATCGACGCAGCGGCGCATACATCCGGTCCAGATAGCCGAAGAAAGCAACAAAGGTTCCCACAGTCAAATGGCCATGAATAACTTGATAACCCCCGTATCCGATGACTAGCAGTGGTGCAATATCCGTTAGTGTGTTAATAATCGCGAAGGTAATCGCATTCCAACGGGTTTGAGCCATCGCTTTTTTGAGAAAGTTACCGTTGATATCTTCGAACTGCTTCTGATCCACTTTTTCCATCGTGAAGCTGCGGATAATCGAAATGCCTTGAATCCGTTCATGAAGATAGCCTTGAATGCCAGCTAGAGCCTGTGAACGGTCTTTGGTTAACACCTTAAGTCGTTTATATAGTTTACTCACCGCAAAGGCGTAAAACGGAAGTACAGCGATAGATACTAGCGCCAGCACTGGATTCAAATAAAACATAAAACCAAGCGCAAACACTAGCGTAAATAAATCCAGCCATACATTCATCATTCCGACTTCTACTAAATTTTTAGTCTGTTCCACATCATTTATAAATCTCGAAATTGCTTCGCCCACTTTTGTATTCTGATAATACCGCAGCGACAAGCGCTGTAAGTGACTGTATAGCTTATTGCGCATATCGAACAATATCTTACTTGTGATCAGCTGGGCAAAATACTGCCGGTAATACTCCACCGGTCCCCTTACAATTACGAATAAAACAAAAGCGCCTCCGAGAATAAGCATCAATTGCGATACCCGCTCCTGAGCACTCATGGCAGGGTTCATCAGCAGGTCATCGACCACGTATTTCAGGATCATAGGCAGTGTCAACGGGATGCTAAACTTGATCATACCTATAAAGAGCGTAAACACAATCCATTTCATGTAAGGCCGTACAAAAGTAAAATATGATTTCCATTGTTTCACAGAGATATTCTATCCTTTCTCTTTACTGAGTTGCTAAGTACAGTTGACTTTTGCGCTCTACAGTGTTTTTATATTTTTAAGTCCATAAGTACGATTGCAGTACCCGAACTTCAGGAGGATAAAGATGTCTAGACAATTTGTGACGGAAGCCGTCATGATGGCGATTTACGGCCAGCTTCTCATATCGAGCAGCCCTGTAGAATATATAGTGCCTTATACGACCGTGATGGAATTATACGAACTTCGGGACAGTGATGATCCGTTAATGAACCGTCCAGATGATGACAAGCATGTCAAACTCAAGATTGGTGAGCTCATTGCCTATTTCGAAGAGCCGCTAAATGCTAAAAAAATCAACCGCTGTCTGGCCGTTCCTTGGGCAAAAAGCTCTGGTATTCTACTAGGCGGACAATCAAAGATTACCATCATTAACAGCATGGATACCGCTGTCTACGGCGAAACATTCGATCCCATCGAAACGGAGCTTCTATTGTCTTCACAACGTGAGAAGGTGCCCATTCTTACCGATCAATTCGAGCTGATTCAACGCATTATTGAAGGTGGGGTCCCTGTTCAAGTATACGACATTGACGATTTCGATTTTGCAATGGAGGAAGAAACGTTCCACAATTCGCACTGATTATATCAACGTAGAAAAAGCCCTGCCTTTTGGCAAGGGCTTTTCACATTCGTAAAAAAACAAAATTAAGACATTTAAACCTGTACTCCGCCAGGCACCGAATTGGCTTCATACTTATATTCAATGTCATCCTCTGCCTCAGAATACACAATAGTTAAGCCGTAGCCCTCCATATACCATAAATCCTGCTCTTCCATGTAGAACACAATACCGTCTTGTTCAACTTGTATTGCTGGACGTCCAGGTGCCTCCATCCCGATACCCAAGGAGAAACCAGGGTGAAGTCCACCTCCCGAGCTATAGCGGGGAAATAAACGAATATAGTCGCCATTCTTAAGATCCAGTTCTCTTTTAAACCAAGCTGCCGCTGCTTGACTAATTTCCATGTTCATCTCTCTCAGCTCCTTTGTATAGTCTAATCATACTGAAAATGAATCGATTTTCAAACACCTTTATGTAATTAATGTTTTCCCAAGCTCCTCAAAAATTAGTTTGACAACTTTGCAAACGGAGTGATAAACTCTGAACATAACTAAACGTCTGCTAGTTATTACCAAAATTAATTATTAAAACAATGAAAGGGGTGAGCGCGGTGTTTACGAAGTTACAGCCATATCAAATAACTATTGTTGGAATTTCCAATCAACTGAATACCGAAGCAGCCCAAGTGGTGAACCCATCCTGAAGTTCATACGAGTGTAAATGATCGTATAACTTTAGTTCTTGTAGGTCTCTCACATGCCTGGTGCTGTATAGCACCGTGCGCATGATAGCTGTAAATTACAGGCATATCGTCCGTTTTCGGATGATATGCCTTTTTTGTTTAAATATAAGAATTTATATATTTCACGATATAAATTTTCCTTATATTTCTACGAGAAACGATTGTCCTCTTTGAAGGACGATAACGTCGATTCTTCTGGCTATAGAGATAACCACTTGCGCTTTTTTCCAACATCACAGCTATTACTTTAACTTGAAAGGAAGGGATTTACTTGTTCTCCGTTCTCCGCAATCTCGGCTGGTTCTTTCGCCGAGAAAAAAGGCGTTACCTGATTGGCCTAATCTTACTTATTGGAGTAGGTGTGCTTGAATTATTACCCCCACGTCTGCTAGGCAATGCCATTGACGACATAGTACGCGGTTCTATTACTACAGCATCATTAGCCAAGTATATCGGCATGATCCTCATTTTACTGCTAGTCATTTATTGGATTACCTACATATGGATGCACAAATTATTCGGAGGCTCCAACCTCGTAGAGCGCCTTCTGCGCTCAAGATTTATGAATCATTTGATGACCATGACCCCATCGTTCTTCGAACGCAATAGAACCGGTGACCTGATGGCTCGGGCAACCAACGATATTAGAGCGGTCTCAGCTACCGTGGGATTCGGTATGCTCACTCTGGTGGATTCAACAATCTATCTCACAGTCGTACTGTTTGCAATGGGGTTTCTCGTCAGTTGGAAGCTGACTCTCGCAGCGGTAGTGCCATTACCGTTAATTGCAATCGCTATGATTTTTTATGGCAAAGCAATACATGATCGTTATTCCTTAGCACAAGATGCATTCGGAGATATGAATGATCATGTTCTCGAATCTGTCTCCGGTGTGCGGGTTATCCGTGCTTATGTGCAAGAGAGACTCGATGAGAAACGATTCTCGGATATAACAGAAGATGTATACAACAAGAATATGGCTGTAGCCCGTGTAGATGCCTTCTTTGAACCGACAATTCGATTCTGCGTTGGACTCAGCTACATTATCGGTCTTACCTATGGGATTTATCTTGTATTCCGTAATCAGATCACGCTGGGTGATCTAGTCTCCTTCAATATGTACCTCGGGATGATTGTATGGCCGATGTTCGCCATTGGTGAGCTGATCAACATCATGCAACGCGGGGGTGCCTCTCTCGAACGTATTGATGAGACGCTAAACTCCAAAGCAGATGTTCAGAGTGCCGCTAACCCGGTTCATGTTGCAAATCCTACCCGAATTGAACTTAACGATGTGACCTTCCGTTATCCTTCATCGACGATTGACAATTTGACTAATGTCAGTCTGACCTTGAACCAAGGGCAAACACTAGGTGTAGTCGGTCGTACAGGTAGCGGTAAATCAACGCTGCTCAAACAGCTGCTACGAGAATATCCGACAGGTAATGGTGAAATTCTCATCTCTGGTGTTCCAATTCAACAGATTTCATTGGATCAACTGCACAGCTGGATGGGATATGTTCCTCAGGAACAGATCCTCTTCTCTAAATCTGTTCGTCAGAATATTCAATTTGGTCTGGATAACGCGGACGACGATACGATCTTGAAAGCTATCACAGCTGCCGCCTTCCAAAATGACTTAGGCACATTATCCGATGGTTTAGATACATTGGTTGGTGAGCGTGGAGTATCCTTATCCGGTGGTCAAAAACAACGTGTATCCTTATCCAGAGCTTTTATCGCCAATCCAGATGTACTGATTCTGGACGATGCTTTATCCGCTGTTGACGCTCGTACGGAAGCCCAGATTATTGAGAATATTCGCCAAGAGCGTGCAGGAAAAACAACATTGATCTCTACGCATCGCCTCTCTGCTGTTCAACATGCCGACATCATCGTTGTACTGGATAACGGCCACATTGTTGAACGTGGTACGCATCAGGAGCTATTAGATATGAATGGCTGGTACCGCGAGCAGTATGACCGGCAGCAAGTAGAGAATAATTTATCGAATGATTAATAGACATACTAGCTATGACTAAGCAAAACTTTTAGGAGGTGTCACCGTTGACAAAGAGTACAGGCAAACGCCTGCTTGAATACGCATTGACTGCAAAAAAAACCTTTATTGCAGCCCTTCTACTCCTCTCCATCGGGGTAGCGGCTGAACTGGCAGGTCCGTTTATCGCCAAAAGTATGATTGACAATCATATGCTGGCCATTGAAAAGCCTTATTTTAGCACTACTTCTCCAGATGAGGCCGTTCAGTATAACAACGCTTACTATAAACGAGGAGATCGTTTTGAACCCGGGGAAGCTAAGGGTCAAGAAATTCGCATTCTTCAAGAGGGAAGAACCTTCTACTTTATTAATGAAGCTGTAACACAACCAGATGGTGAGCGAAAGTTCAGCAATGGTGAAATGCATATCACACGTGGTGAGGACGAAGCCATCTATCCTGCGGTTAAGCTTTCAGCAGATGAGCTGTTCGCTTTTTACAAACCTGAGCTTCCAGGCATTTATCAGCTAGTCGGTTTGTACGCTATCTTCCTAGTGATTTCGATCTTTGCCGAATTTGGTAAAACCTATTGGCTGCAATCTTCAGCGAATCAGGTGATCCGAAAACTGCGAACCGATGTGTATGCGCATATCCAGCGACTTCCGGTTTACTTTTTTGATAACTTGCCAGCAGGTAAGGTAGTCTCCCGTGTAACCAATGATACTGAGGCGATAAAAGATCTATTCATTGCCGTTCTCTCCAATTTCAGTACCGGTATTATTAATATTACAGGCGTATACATCGCCTTGTTCTTGCTCGATGTCCGGCTAGGTCTGATCAGCTTGTTCATCATCCCGATTCTTATTCTTTGGATCGTGCTCTATCGCAAAATCGCTACAAAATATAATACGATTATCCGCTCACGTCTGAGTGAGATCAACGCTATCATTAATGAATCGATTCAAGGAATGTCCATTGTTCGCATATTCCGCCGTCAGAAGCAGCTTGGTGAAGAATTTGAGCATCTGAACGATGACTACTTGAAATATCAGAATAAAATGCTGAATTTGAATGCCTTTACCTCCCACAACCTGGTGAACTCGTTGCGCAGTCTCTCTTTTGTGATGGTGCTTTGGTATTTCGGACATGGCAGTATTACGGGTTCTACTTTTGTATCTTTAGGGGTTCTATACGCCTTCGTCGATGTGCTTGGACGTTTGTTCCAACCGATTACAGGTATGGTGAATCAGCTTGCAAATCTCGACACTTCTATGGTATCTGCGGGTCGTGTGTTTACTCTTATGGATGAGCCTGGGGAAAATGTTACCGACGGTTCCATGCCGCGCTATAAAGGAAAAGTGGAGTTTAAGAACGTGTCCTTTGCTTATAAAAAAGACTTCGTCCTTCGCGATATTTCCTTTGAAGCACGTCCGGGAGAAACGGTTGCTCTAGTGGGTCATACCGGTTCCGGAAAAAGCTCGATAATCAACTTGTTATTCCGGTTCTATGATCCGCAAAAAGGTGAAATCACGATTGATGGCCAGAAGGTCACAGATATTCCGAAGCAATGGCTGCGTAATCACATGGGGATTGTTCTTCAAGACCCTTACCTCTTCACTGGTACGATTGCTTCTAATGTCAGCCTGGGGGATGAACGAATCTCACGCGAGCGGGTTGAACGGGCTTTACGGGAAGTCGGAGCAGATAAATTGCTGGCCCACCTTCCTCAAGGTTTTGATGAACCCGTTATTGAAAAAGGGAGCACCCTATCTGCAGGTCAGCGACAATTGATTTCGTTTGCCAGAGCGCTCTCCTTCGACCCTGCTATTCTGATTCTTGATGAAGCCACCTCCAATATCGATACGGAGACCGAAAGCGTCATTCAAGATGCATTAGAAGTCCTTAAAAAAGGACGCACGACATTCATCATCGCACACCGTTTATCCACGATTCGAAGTGCAGATCAGATTCTGGTTCTGCATCACGGAGAGATCGTAGAGCGCGGTAGCCACGATGAGCTGATGGCACTCGGCGGCAGATACTTCCGGATGTATCAGCTGCAAGTAGGTGCTGGTTCTAACAGTATAGACAATAATAAGAGTGCATCCTCCCGAACTTCGTTAGGCAGCTTGCAACCATCGTTAGAGAAAATGTAATCGATGCCCTGAGTCACATCTGTGATTCAGGGTTTTTCTACACTTGATATTAGAACGTTTGTTCTGTAAAATGAAAAATAATACATATAGGTGAAGGAGGCATTTGATGCGTACATACACTATAACTAAGAAACAAGCTCGACTTTTTCTCCTGGCACACCAAAAGTTAACCAGGGGCGCTCTTCCTGCCGGTAAACTTAGTATTTATGATTATGTTCGTCACGTAGGCTGTATCCAATATGATCCTCTTAACATCGCAGGCCATAACCATGAGCTTGTCCTCCAAGCACGAGTTCCCGGGTTCACGCCTGAGCAAGCCCAAGAGCTACTGTATCAAGACCGACTTCTATTCGATGGTTGGGACAAGAACATGTCCATTTATTGTACAGAGGACTGGCCTTATTTCAAACGGAGAAGAGAAGCTTCTGCCTTGTACCATCAGGTTAATGAACCTGTAATGGCTGCCGTACAGCAGGTTCGTGAGGAGCTAATAAAGCGCGGTCCTCTCTCCTCCTTGGATGTAGAAGGAAAGGACAAGGTGGATTGGGCTTGGGCTCCGGCTAGACTATCACGTGCCGCTTTGGAAAGTATGTACTTTTGGGGGGAGATAGTCGTTCATCATCGTGTTCATACCCGCCGGTATTACGATTTCGCTGAACGTCTGCTACCACATCATCTTTTGAACACGAAAGACCCTAACCCCACCGATGAACAATTTCATGATTGGTATGTGCTGCGTAGAATAGGCAGTATCGGACTGTTATGGAATAAATCCGGAGACGGATGGCTGGGGATTTCCGGTCTGAAGAGCAAGGAACGTGCGGCAGCGATCCAAAGGCTGTTACAAAGCGATAGCCTCAGGGAAGTTCTAGTGGAGGGTATTAAGCTCCCACTCTACATCCGTAGCATGGACGCTCTAACTTTAGAAGCTGTAATACAGCAAGAGTCAGAAGATGCTGAGAGTCAATCAGGTTATTCGTTTGCAGCTGTAATAGCTCCACTCGATAACTTGATATGGGATCGAGAACTGATCCGACAATTATTTGGATTTCATTACCGCTGGGAAGTCTATAAACCCGCTTTGGAACGAGAATATGGATATTATGTACTGCCTTTATTATATAATGATCGTTTTATTGCGAGATTTGAACCGGTGGTGGATAAGAAGAGCCAAACATTGAATATTATGAATTGGTGGTGGGAACCGGGTGAGCGCCTAACACCAGAGATGCTTCCGGCATTAGGCGAAGCTCTATCTGCACTATCACGCTGCGTTAGAGCTTCTAAGATTCATTTTAGACCGGAGGTTGTAGAGGACTGCGGATTAGAAGAGTTATTAGTGCAAGGTCTCCTCTTCTAGCCCCAGTTTCGTGAACATTTCTGTACAATAGCCTTGTAATTTGATTTCTAGCCGTCTAGCTTTATTTTTGAATCGTTTTAACTCCTCGATCATCTTTGCCCTTCCAGCAGGGGTGAATGTTTCTTGTATCCGTTCTTTGAAATAATCGTGAACGATATGGTTTCGCTGTTTCCATACTTCTTCTAGCTGAGCGGTTTCTTGCTCCGAGAAAGGAAAGTGATGCTGTATTTCTTTGATGAGTTGACCGAGTGAATTGCTGAGTTTTCGCTGATACAGATCCGTCAGATCTGCTTCAGTGGGCGTCTTGCCTTGCGATAATTTGGTGAGCAATAACAAATTGGTCAACTGCTGTTCTAGGGCTTGACCATAATAGACTGCTAGTCCAAAATACGCAAATAACTCCTTGGATTGTTCACTCTCTGGTACTTGTGTATGCTTCATCTTTCCCCTCCACTTCAATATCCTTTTTACTTTTATCTATACAAGTTATGTTTTGTTGTAGTCTCTCTGTCTTGATCTGTACAAATAAAAACCGATAAGCAGTGTTATATATAAGAGCGCATGTGCAAATGAACCTAACAACTCCGCTAATGGTATAGTATCAGCTTTCATCATAACCTCCATAACTGGGGCGACAGGTGGTAACAACCAGATCAGAAAATGTAACGAACCGGGCAAACTATCACTGATCTGGGTCCCACCAAGTGACATTATAACAATTCCCAGCATGATACCGGCAGCATGGCTGCCTTTCTTAACCCACGAAGATTGCAGATATAAGGAAATGGACACACCAAGCATCCCTAATAACCCGTGTCCAGCAAGAGCTAAGCTGAACCGATACACCCCTGGTGATTCTGCGAAGTGGCCCGTTACCCAAGGATAAATAACAAGGATTAGATCAAGCAGCAACGTAAGAAATGCAAGTGAAAGAATACCCCCTACACTATGCTTAACCGCGCTTCGCAGATGAACCACTGCGATCTGCCGATGTACAGGATGTTCATGATTTAGAAAGCTGAGGCCCATCCAGGCACAGCTGATAAAAAGCATTACTGCAGTAGCTGCATAGCTATTCATTACCGGATTAGGTTTATAGGAATACAAAATCTGAACCGCAATCACAATCCCTGCTAATGGGCCGAAATATCGCTGAGATCGGGTATAGCTTCGCAGCATATAAGCGATAAGCGAATTCATGAATCGACCTCCTTAGCTCTGGTCGCTGGGCTCATCCACAGTTCTATACCGTCACGTCCCCCTCGGGGATCTACCGATTGTATTGAGCCACCCGCTTCTAATACAAACCGCAGAAAGATGTCAGAATGTGAAGCCTCTACAGTCAGCCCTATACAATCACTATAAGCACTATCCTTAACTTCCCCTAAAGAAATAAACCCTGTCATACCCTTCAGATACTGCTGATTCTGAATGGACAGCTTGGATAATCGGATATAAGTAGTGGGGTTTGCTCTCAACTTCTGAGACCCCACAATGGACTTAACAATCCTTCCTCCTTGAAGTACATGGACATGGTCGGCTAGCATTTCTATCCACTGAGGCTCATGTACCGAGAATACTATGGCTGTGCCCTTTTTCTTCAAATTTATCAGAAGGTCAACAAGCTTATTCATGGAAGTGAGATCCAATCCCGACATAGGCTCATCCAGAAGCAGCAATGAAGGACTTCCCATTAAGCTTTGGATCAGATTTATTTTTTGCAGCATCCCTTTGGAGAAGTTTAGCATAGATTGTGTACGAAAATTCTCCAACAGAAACAGTTCGAATAACATTGTTAATTCCTGCTCGATCTGAGCTGGTGCAAGTCCGCTAATCTGACCCATGCTTCGCAAATACTGCTCTGGGGAAAGCTTCGACCCTGGAAAAATTTCAGGCGCATATCCAATCCTCATATGATGATGAATGCGATCCAACTTCCCTGAGGAAACATGGATGAGTCCAGCTAAGATAGACAGCAGCGTGCTTTTACCTGAACCATTCCTTCCGATAAGTGCAGTGACAGTTCCCATTTCAACGACCATCGAAACTTCTTCCAACACTGTTCGTCGTGCAAATTGCTTACTAATTTGTTCTAATACTATTAGGGGAGTAGCATCTATGCCAATGTCAGTAAAGTTAAGTTCTTCTCTGTGTGTCACTAATCGTGCTCCCTTCATATCTACTGTTAATTCTCCAGTTCCCTACGAATTTCCTCTTATACGAACCAAATTTTAATCAAAAAAAGAAAGAACTGCTAAAGCAGCCCTTTCTTAAATCCAGAAGTTTTATTATAAAATTGTTTGCTTTCCGTTAATCCTTTCCCTCTTTTTGTTTATTTGGTATGTGACAGAATATCTTCAGCTCGAAGCCGGAACTGTTCTGCAGCTTTCTCTGGTGTAATCTGACTGAACATAAGCAAATCATATAGCTCACGTAATAAACCTGTCCCCTCTGAAGAGCCAACCGGATCAGGCGGGTCCATCGGGCTGCTATTTTGCTCCACCCATTCAATATATTCAAAGATCTGTGCAAGCTCTGGCTATATAAATGGTTTCATCTGTTCTGAATATAAAAAACCAGACTATTGCTATATTTCTACAGCAACAATCTGGTTATCGGTTCATATATGAGAATTAGGTTACATGTATTTACGCATAAACCTCAACCGCATCGCTAATTAGACGGCACGCCTCAGCACATCTACGGCAGGCATCAATACATTCCTGACAATGTGTATGTATATGCTTGCTGCTTTCATCTGCACAGGCTTCACAAATTTCGGCACATAGACGGAGAATTCCGGCTACAAACGGACTTTGGCGAGTCATCGCTTGTACGGCATATGAACAAATATCCGCACATTCACGATCTAGCCGCATGCTTTCACGCAGAGAAGCAAGATCATATTCTTTTAGGCTTGAGACATAGCTATAATTACAGGCATTCATACTTTCTAAACAAGCGTCAATGCACTCCTGATATTGAATTCGGGTCATAGCCTTAAACCTCCTGTATTTTTATAGGGTATGCGATACTATTAACCTACAAGATTAGGAATGAACCATTACAACTTCTGACAAGGAGATCTGATTATAGACTTCTCTTAATTGTACTAGGACGAACGAAGGTACGCCCTTCCATCTCCAGTAACCTAGTGCGCAGTTCATTTGATGAGAAATGTTCACCGATGAATACGGCAACGTCAGGCACTTCGCCTTGTGGTGTGATTTTCATAAAATCAGCTTCACGATAGGCATATTGGAAAAGAAAGCGGCTGGAGGTGTCATTAAAGGTCACAATACCTTTAGCTCTATAAACATCACGCGGTAATTCCTTAACGAACTGTTCGAATTGTTCACTGTTTACTGGACGTTTAAAATAATGTGTGTACGCCATAACATGATCGTGGCTAGTATGTGTGCCTCTAGTCGTGTGTTCATCTTCATCATGCAAGAAGCTCTCACTGCCATCCTCAACCTCTTCCAATTGTGCATCCGTAAGAACTCCACCTGCATCACGCAGCAATTCCTCCGGTTCTACATCACAACGCACAGTTGGCAGAATGGGTGCATAAGCGTTCCATTTCCGTAGTACAGCGGTAACCTCTTCCGCCTCTTCAGCGGTTACACGGTCAATTTTATTCAATAGCAAGACAGAAGCGCAGCGAATCTGCTCCTGCATCAAACGATAAGTTGCCCCCTGCTGTGCGCGATACAGTTCAAGAAGATGTACGGCATCAACAACGGTGATCAAGCTTTTCAGTTCTACCTTTTGATACAACGAAATTTCGGTTACGCCATCTACAATTTCCAGCGGATTTGCAGCTCCTGTTGCCTCGATCACTACGACATCCGGTGTCTCCTTCTTAATGAGTGTTGCCAGCTCTGTACTAAGATCACTTCGGATAGAACAGCATATGCATCCACCAAGTAGTTCTGCCATAGGGACAGTTTGCTCAACTAGCAATCCATCCAAATTCACTTCACCCAACTCATTCATCACTACTGCAGGGCGTAAACCCTGATTTTTCCAATGATCTAGTAGGCGCTGCAGCAATGTTGTTTTGCCGCTCCCCAGAAATCCTGACAATATATACACAGGTACGACCTGTTCCATGTTTCATCGCTCCCCAGCAAATTACAGTTATGTGTAGCGAGTGTACTACATGCGCGCGAAGCACGCAAGCGGCACCCCAAATTCCAGCTGCATTCTGTAAGTACACGTAAGCTTGTCTTTACTTCTGCCATCCCCTATCATGATAACATCTCTAATCTAGGAGTTGAGCCATTTGTCATCTGTTGAAGAACATCGGAAAGAAGCGCCTCAAACCGTTTCCTGCTATATCATTACTGTCTCGGATACCAGAACTACTGAAACAGATACCGGAGGAGCTTTGATTAAATCTATGCTCGAAGAAGCCGGGTATGAAGTGATAGGCAGCACCATTACGAAAGATAATTATCAGGATATCCGTGAGCTATTGTATAAATGTGTTGACCAGGCCGGAATAGAAGCTGTACTCCTCACAGGTGGAACAGGGATTTCTCCACGGGATACGACGTATGAAGCTGTTGCCTCTTTGCTAGATAAAACATTACCTGGATTCGGTGAGATTTTTCGGATGCTAAGCTTTACAGAGGACATCGGTTCGGCAGCTATTCTTAGTCGAGCCATCGCAGGCACCATGGGAAAGACCGCAATTTTTTCTATGCCTGGCTCTGCTGGAGCCGTAAAACTGGCTATGGAACGGTTAATTATCCCGGAACTTCGCCATGTTATGCGTGAAATTTACAAGCGTTAAGCAAATACCCATTTTTAAATACAATAGACAAACAACCAAGCAGGCTTTTGTTCTGTGCGTATAATACGGTAAGTCCACACACAAAAGGAGCTGAAGGAAATGTCTGAATGTCCAAAATGCCCGGCCCAAACGGTAACTGACCCACCTAAGGTGGTTTATCAAGATCACTTCCATCCACAAGTAGTAAATGTGATTCATCCAGTTGAAATCGTTAGACGTCATCACTGTGTACCCGTTCCTCGCCATTGCTACACCTATTCTGTGAAAGATGTTTTTTGCGACAATAACATGATGCCTAGAGGCGGAAGATAACTCTACTTCACACCACTATTAAAAGTCCCCAATAAGTGAGAGACAGACCCGTGCTAAATGCATTGGGTCTTCTCTCGCTTCTTTTGCAGAAAACATTTGACAAAATGGATCGTTTATCTAGTCTGTATGTCTTCTATCAACCGGAGCACCAATCGCGGGAAGCGCAGGGACAGTGATCTCTACCCGTTATCTATTAGTTAAGACAGAACAATATGCTAGAGTTAAGGGCCACTGGAATTTGTTCTAGTGATTCACGATAGCACAGCTATAAAAGCAAGCCTCTGAAAATAAAATGGCTTGTTTTTTCAAAGAAAGGATCGATCAGAAGTCAAACAGCAGCACAATGTAACTCGAAGATACTTCCGTTTAACTAATCGCTCACTGTAAAAGACAAAATGTCGAATAAACCTGCAAAAAGTACATCTTTATATGAAACGTGGCGGACTACAGATTAAGGGGGTCAAGCCGTAATTGCAGTTTTCTTTTGTCTAGCGAAAGGTTTGGATGACCATGAGAATAAAATTCCATTTGGGGTCGTGAATCGGTACTCATGATTTATCTTTGTTAAACTCAGAGTCAGGGTATCATCGGAGACCATGCTTTAAGGCGGTCAAACTCATAGATCGTTCGGAGATGATAGGGTTCTTTTTCATTTTTCCTTTCAAAAACACCCATGTATCCAACCTCATTAAAAATAACGTATTCCAATGTAACCCGCTGATCTGGGCGGTTAGATTGCCAATAATAATGTAATTCTAACGGAGCCTCATACCATAACCAATCTAAATCCTTAATTGCTACATTTCTATGCTGGAGAACCCATATACTGAAGGCAACATGAGGATCCTCTACAGGTATTTCTGACTTTGGATTCTTTTCTTTCAATTGACTCGCAGCCGCCTTAAGAACTCCATTCATATCTGATTCGACGGAAAATTGTGAAACGGATTTAATCTGATTAAATTGCTCAGTATATTTATTAGCCTTCGTTAGCTCATGGATTTCATTCAAACTAATCTTAGGGCCATAGAAAATAACACAGACACTAATTAACCCAAAAATAAGCGCTTTCGAGAAAAGAAACTGCTTCTTTTTATACATATAAATTAATGCAATAAAAAAGCCCACAGGAATCAGTAAGCCGAACAAATTGATGTAGAACTCACAAAGTAAAAAGGCTCCAATAATTAACGCCCAATCCTTTAATCTCAATGTTTTTCGCTGATCCCAATAGGACACTAGTAATGAAACAATAAAACAAATCCAAAAGATCCAGCTCAATAAAATCAGTCCTCCTCTCTCCTACATTCTCCATATAATACCACATCCAAGGGGGTACCAAGAGGACTCCCAGCATGTCTTACAACCCAATTATTACTCAGTCCTTATAAAAGAATCCGGATAATTGGCTACAAATTGAATCATGTCATCAGAGATCTCCCATCTAAAAACGGAAGTCAAAACCGGATCTCTAAAAAAGGATTGGACTGCTTTATGATTAAAATCAGCTGAGTAATTCTCGAACTGGGCTCTTTCGTGGTTTGCACGCAGCTTTTGTAGGTTAGCAGCTTGAGCTGGCCCCTTTACAGAAAAATCAAAGTCCTCTAAACGAATCTTAATTCTTTCTTGGTTTCGCTGAGTCATCACCTCTATCTGTAGCTGATTCAGATCGTATACCAGGCTATACACAGTATCCTCGCGCCGTGCTGCGGCAAGTACTTTAAATGCAAAATCCGTGTCAGGCGTTTGCTCCGCTAATGTGCTTAATGCTTCATAGGCAATCTTATAGCGATCCAGTGAATTCTGTTCATAAGCATCCCGATCTTCCCAGCCCTTGAAATCCACCCTCTGAATCTCCTGTACAGCTTCCTCATACACTGTATTAGCGATAATAGGCATGGAAAGCTTGCCTTTATATACAACCAACCTTCCATCTAAAAACTCAAGAATCGCTTGATTGCCCCTCCGGTCAGCCAACAGATAATGTAAACTAGAAGTGCTTTGATCGATACGAACCGTCGTAGCTGCTACCAATGCTTCCTGAACAGTAGCACAGGTATCAAGTAAATATTGAATAAAATGCAGTTCACCTAAAGCGGGTCGTTCATCCACCGCAGGATATTTAGTCTGCCAAAGTGTCGTTTGCTCCACCACCAGCCCTGCTTCATTCATCCCCCCATTAGGATTTTCTTTTCCAATTTGTGAGATGGTTAGGCTTCCATACTGAGAAATCCAAGAAGCGGGCTGAGCTGGAGGCATCATTAATGCAGTCTTCTGTAAACCTCTTTGGTTCGTAAAAAGATACACTCCATCGTAGATTACATCTTGATTTTTACAGACTCTATTGAATTCATTTTTAAGCATATGGAAGGTTGTACTCATGTTCATCTCCCTTTTCTTATAGCAGCTTGTTTAGAACCTCTTTATTTTCATTTTCCATATGATCCAGAAAAGCTAAACATAACTCTTCAATCTGCTTATTCTTTTGATCTAAGAGGGCTGAGAATCTTGTAATCAAGGTCTGCTTTCTTTTTTCCCATTGCAGCTGTTGCAATTTCTGTAGATAGCCTTCCTTCTCCGGATTCTCCTCTTCATTCCTTAACATCCGGGTTAAAAAAAGAATTTGCACCTCGATTTTCACTTCTGGTGTTAGATCAAGCAAGTAATTGTTCTCATCAATCAACAGATCAGCATCCACTTTGAAAAATTCTGCCAATGCTTGCAGTCTTTCTTTGGGTACAGGACGACGTTTCTTGACCCAATCACTAAATTGTTGCGGGGTCAGCCCTACTTCTCTGCATACATTGGTGTACGTCACTTGATGAATTAATGCAAGGTATTGCAAAATTGTTAGGGCAGATACAGTAGTATTACTTTCCATGATCACCATTCCTTATTGACATAAAATATGTCTAATCCAATTAAACCCATCTTACATTTTGACGTATTTTATGTCAACCGTACATCTGTTCTATACAGTTATATATAAAATAACCCGACAGAGAAATCTGTCGGGTTATTCATTTCATCATTATCTTTTACAAATCAGGATGCTCATGTTTTGCTTTCAGACGATTCCAGCGACGCTCCACTTCTGCCTCGAAGCTGCGTAAAGCCGGCTCATTCTCAGGCTTCAGTAAGTGACGGGTTTTGCCCATGGTCTTCAGCCAAGCTGAGAGCTCAACACGTTTGCCTTTGTCCTCTGGATTGTACGTAATATTCGTAGAACCGTGTTCTACTTCATACAGTGGGAAGAAGCAAGACTCAACAGCCAGCGAGACGATGTTGGTGCCTTCTTTATCTTCCGACATCCAGTTCAGCGGACAGGCGATCAGGATTTTACCGTACACTAATCCTTCATTCTGAGCGTACCACTGTGCTTTTGCCGCTTTCTTCACAAGATCCTGCGGGTAAGCTTCAGAACCTGTAAAGACATATGGAATGTTAGTAGCTGCCATAATTTGAGCAGTATCCTTATGCTGTGTAACTTTACCTTGCTGATTCTTACCTATGCTGGAAGTAGAAGTACGGTGACCCAATGGTGTTGAATAGGACTGCTGAGCCCCTGTATTCATGTAACCTTCATTATCGTACTCTACGATAATCATTTTGTGACCGCGTAGTGCAGCCCCAATCGCAGGTCCCATTCCGATATCCATACCACCATCACCCGTTACCATTACAAATGTAAAGTCGTCTTGAAGTCCAAGTCCGTCCAATTCACCGCGGCGTTTGCGTTCCCAGAACATTTCTACCACACCAGATAAGGTAGCAGCACCATTTTGGAATAGGTTATGAATAAACGTAGATTTATGAGAAGAATATGGATATCCTGTAGTTGTTACCATGGCACACCCTGTATGATACAGAGCAACGATATCCCCTTCGATCCCTTTGAAGAACGTCTCCAGCCCTGAGAAAATCCCACAGCCCGGACATGCGCCATGACCAGGTGCCAGCCGTTTAGGTTTCTTCGTCAAGCTGCGCAGTGGGGGTATTCGCACACTTAATTTCCCTGTAGCTTCATCCTGTTTAACCGTAATTAACCCTGTCTTCAACGCATCAAAGTTCATCGGCTTCAATAGACGCTGTGGCGCTTTGTCCGGCGTACCTGGATTGTGACCATAGTAGTCAAACGGTACTTCAACACGGTTTGCAGCAACAGCATCTAGTGCCAATTCAAAGAACGCATGACCATCTTCTGCGTAGAAGTCCTTACCGCCCAACCCGTAAATACGGCTAATGACCTTTGTAGTAGTGTTACCATAGGTGAACAGTGCTGCCTTGATCTCATTTACCATATTACCGCCGTGACCACCAACCGAATCTGCACGGTCGCCTACGGTGATTGCCTTTACATTTTTCAGCGCTTCCGCAATTTGCTTCTGCGGGAAAGGACGTATCATATTCGGCGAAATTGCACCTGCTTTGATCCCTTGCAAACGAAGCTGATCTACAACATCTTTAATGATCTCTGAGGCAGAGTTCATCAGGAATACGGCTACTTCCGCATCTTCCATCCGATACTCTTCGATCATAGGATAGTGTCGTCCAGTCAATTCAGCGAATTCCTTCGCAATCTCTTCGAAGACTTCACCCGCATTATACATGGCTACCGACTGCTGATAACGGTTGTTGATGTAGTCAGGTTCATTCATGTACGGACCTACAGTAACCGGATTATTGCGGTCCAATGTATCCGTAAAGCCCACCGGAGGTTGTGGCCCAACGAAATTATGAACATCCTCACGATGTGCAAATGCCTGTACACGACGTTTCTGGTGAGAAGTAAAATAACCGTCTGAAGCTACCATTACTGGAAGACGTACTTTGGCGTGTTCAGCAAGCTTTAATGCCATCAGGTTCATATCATAAACGGATTGTGGATCACGGCACATCAGTATCGGCCAGCCCGTATTCAGCGCAAAGTACAAATCAGAATGGTCACCGTGAATATTAAGCGGACCGGAAATCGAGCGGCAGATCAAATTCATAACCATAGGCATCCGTGTACCAGCTTGTACCGGCAATTGCTCAAGCATAAACATATATCCTTGGGCACTTGTAGCATTAAATACACGACCGCCAGCCGTCGAAGCGCCATAACAAATTCCAGCAGAACTATGCTCCCCATCTGATGGAATAAGCATAATATCATGCTGGCCGTTCGCTTTCATCGTATCAAGAAATTGAGCCACTTCTGTCGATGGGGAGATCGGAAAATAACCCATGACATGATAATTAATCTGATGAGCAGCATAAGCTGCCATTTCATTGCCGGATTCATATAGGAATTTCTGTTCTACCTTCGTAGAACTTACTTCTTTTTCATAATCAATAGCCACGTATGTTCCACCTTTCCTCCGTATATTAGGCCTGAGTAACGAGATCGAAAATATGCCGGACCGTATGGCTCTCTGCGTAGCCATCTTCCTCGCGCTCGCCAGACAATGCCGTTGTAGGGCAAGCTTCTACGCATTTCAGACAGCCTTTGCAGTATTGATAATCGATTCCTTGCAGGAACATTTGCGGACGTCCCTTCTTATCCGGTTGCTCCTCCCAAACAAAACATAAATCAGGGCATACCGTATCGCACTGCGCACAATGAATACAATCATCTAATTTAAAATGAGGCAATAAACCGGATCTTGAAATGCTGAGATTCTTTAAAAAGCTGCTGCCAGGATTTGTAATGGTACCCCCGATCGGCTGTGTTTCATAACCTAAGGCCGAAATATCGGACCGGACGAACTCAGGCATAATCGCACCTTCAGGCAATGGAAAATGCATGAAAGTAACCTCATTAAAGCCACGTTCGAAAGTAGTTAATGCGGATTGAACAGCCTGCGGATATTTTTTGCCAAGAGATTTCTCGATAACACCCTTCATAATTTCAGGATCCAAGAAATCGCACATCCGGAACAACGCGCCTAACATCGCCATGTTTACGCGATTCTTCTCATCTAATGCGATCGTGGTAGCATCAACAACGGCAATAGTTCCAGCCATCATGTTTAGAGAAGACTTCAATTCCTCCGGTGACTTGGCTGAGTTCACAAGCACTGTACTATGATCATAAATTCCGCTAGTCACGTTGACGGTTTTAGCCAACGCTTCATGGAATATTCCTACGACATGTGGTCGTTCTACCGGTGAAGTGTCGCGAATATGCGTGTTCAAATCACAAAAACGGATATGCGCTTTTACCGCTGATCCCTTTTTCTCAGAACCATAGGATGAGAAACTCACTCCATTCATTCCAGCTCCGACTACTCCTGCTTCTGCAAGCATTTTACCAGCTAAGTTCGCGCCTAGCCCTCCAATTGATTCCAGACGAATCTCAAAAAATCCGAGTTCGTTCACTTTTGGTAACTGTACCACCGACATAGCCCCTTTCAGAATGTCATCCGTATAATATCCTTATGACTTTTTCAAAGATTGTATCTTGATTTTGCAAGTCGCGAAGTGACAAATCTTGCATTTTCCATGTGTTACCTAAACTTATTTAGCTACTTTTATTTAGCAATAAAATTAAAAATTAAGATGTTAAATTCATCACATTCTTCATGATAAATATCACACTCCAGTGAAAAGACAGCCTTCTTTATAAAAATGTGTGTTATTTTTACTTTTCAACTAGTCCATTTCAGGATAAACTGATGCTTGGTGTAATTTTTCGAAGACAGCTTAGGAGGCATTAATTGTGAAGTCAAACGAAGCATCATTACAGAAGAAATTGCTTCCTCGGCATATCAGCTTTATGGCGATGGGCGGAGTAATCGGTACGGGGATTTTTAAAGGGAGTTCTGAGACCATAAGCATTGCCGGACCTGCGGTTATTCTTACTTATGTATTAGCAGGCTTGCTACTCTTAGTGGTCATGGGAGCAATAGCCGAAATGGCTACGGTGTACCCGAATAGGAACATGAAGGACTTCATTCGTGAAGCTTTTGGAGAACGACTCTCCTTTATCGTGGGTTGGTTATATTGCTTTATGTGGTTGACCGTCTGTGTAATTGAAATACTGGCAGCAGGAAGCTTCTTACAATACTGGTTACCGGATGTTCCATTATGGCTGCTTAGTCTAGCAAGTGGCGCTTTAATTATCGGCATCAACATGATGAGTGTAGGTGGTTACGGAGAAACGGAGTTTTGGTTAGCCGGTATCAAAATTGCTATGATCATCATCTTCATTATCTTAGGAAGCTCATTGATTTTTGGGCTATTGCCAATGACGGAAGCTACTCCATACTTACACAACTTTACGGACTATGGTGGATTTCTCCCACGAGGATGGACCCCCATCTTCTCTGCACTACTTGTCGTCATGTTCTCATACGGCGGGTCAGAGTTGATTGGGCTAACCTTGACAGAAACTCAGGATGCAGAAAAGGTCTTACCTAAGGTTGTCAAAAGCTTCATTCTGCGCGTCATTCTGTTTTATACCTTACCGATCTTAATCATCTGCGGATTAATTCCCTGGAATCAACTGAATGAGCATACAAGCCCGTTTGTTCAGGTGTTAGCCGCTACAGGACTTAAGGGTGCCGATCACGTTATGAACTTCATTTTGATTACAGCGGTACTCTCTGCTGCCAATTCTGGAATCTATGGCGCCACCCGGATGCTGCACTCTATGGCGTCACAGGGCGAAGCACCACGCAGCTTAGCAAAAACCTCTGCAAAAGGTGTACCCATCAACAGTCTCAAGCTCTGTGCCGTTGTTCTTGTTATCGGTTCATTGTTAGCGTACTTCGCACAGGATGGACTGTTCCGTTTACTAATGGCTGTTCCAGGCTTTGTAGTTATTCTCGTATGGATCAGTATTTGTATGTCACAGCTTAAGCTGAGAAGATCCTATCCGAAAGAACCAACCTTTAAGGTATGGGGATTCCCTTATATAACTGCTATTACACTTGCATGTTTAACTATTATTGCGGTTTCCTTTCTCTTTGATGCCCAGAACCGTATCAGCATAGGCACCTGTTTAGGAGTCCTGTTGATGCTAACGATTTGGTCGTTCGTAAAATTCAAGAAAAAGAACTAAAGTATTAGCTAGGACTGATGTATCAAAAAGAGGTGTATCCCTTGTTCTTCGACAATAGCGAAGAGAGGGATGCGCCTCTTTTAATTGTTGCCATTCAGCCACGCGTTTACATTACTCTCCCTTGCTTTTTTTGTATATTTATTTATTTAACACTAATCATGACTCCCTTACATACAATGTCTCGTGACAAATGACTATTGTAATTAATAATGGGGGGACCAGAAATGTCTATGTATAATAATCCTACTTCGATTTATCCCAATGGGATGAGAAATACAACTGTTGACGAAAGAGAAATGGTGATGTCTCATCCTGTCGTCGTAGAGGCAAGACAAATTGCTATGAATCAAATTTTAGTTACTTACGATCAACCTGCGGATTTAGCATCAGCAACAAATATTTCGAATTATTGGATAAGAAGTAATATGCCAAATCCAAATGACATAGCAAGTGTAGGAATGGGAGAGGCTCTTACTAGAGAGAATACGATTCGTGCTGATAAGGGAATGATAGCTGCAATTGATAATTCAAAAATGAGATTTGTTATGACCTTCAATACGAATGCTACTATGGGTGTTCTTTATATCTTGCTCCCTTGTTTTGTTAATTTAGAAGGGAGATCCGGGTATACAGGGGCAAACTGGGGGCCGTTTAGCAGAAATATGTTTATCGGACTGTAGTTATTAGAATGGGAGGCATATCCCTTGCTCTTCACATTAGCGAAGAGTGGGATACGCCTCTTTTAAATGTATACATTCTAGACCAATTTTTTTGATCATGGAAGATTAATTATCAAAGCCGGGCGCACGCCGTCACGGGCTACACTAACATTCGCATAGCTGCGAATGCTACAGCTCGGACCGACAAAAAAAGCACGTGAAGGTTTGTTTCCCTGTGTTCGCAGCCACCACCAGGAGCAACCAGTCTCTTCGCCGTCTTTGATGATATAGTTATCTTTATCCGTTTTATCATATACGTATAAGCTGCATCCATCGGACTTTTTCATTTTAGCAAATTCCGTGCCAACCGCACGCCGTAGTTCTTTGCCATGTATCTCTGAGAATGCCTTTATTTCCTCAACACTAAGCAAAAAAACGTTGTCCTCTGTATCAGGGGTACCCTCTCCGTTGTCTGTGCAATGAGTCGTCTTTATTAATTCCTTCTCGGCAGCATTGAATGCGGTTTGATAGAATTCATCGTTCAACCACTCTCGTAAATCACTTTCGTGCCACGTAATATCCACGCAATCACGCCATTTAATATCTGCGCTCTTGCCGTGATACCTCTTGCATTCCAAAATGTACTCGCTCAAAACAAACAGTTCACTACCTGAGTTATGTAGAATTCGCCATTCAATCGGCAGTTCTTTACCATCCTTCGATTGTGAATACGTGCCGAAAGTAATGATTTCGCCCGGCTTAAAGTTCATGTTCGAGGTAAAAGCATGCTTAGCCTTGTCCATCAGGTTCTCCTCCTTATTTGCTCCCGAAAAAACAAAAAAACGCGGGTACTTCACTCTCCCGCGTTAACACTGTTGACAGAATTGCTCCTGCAAAAACTACTCTATATCCGGTCGTATATGCTCAGCGATTAACTGCTGCTTGCTAGTCCAGACCTTTTCACTTAAATTCACCCGATATACCTCGGGATTTAACTTACGTTGATACTCCGGCCAGAATAGATCCTTTTGCTCCCGATGATAACGGCGAACCTCATTCAAATCCGGCAAAGTATACACTTGAAATCCATTAACGTAAATAGGTTCTAGCATAGGCAATGCCTCGTAACGCTCAACATACTTATGCATGTATGGATGGAGCGGATTAAACAGCTTCAAACGTGCACCGTTACGCGGAGCTTCCTCTTCTGGGAAACAGATATAATCCGCAAGTGCTTTGCCATTTTTACCGATGATCCGGAATACGTCCTTCTTGCCAGGCGTGGATACTTTCTCAGGATTCGAAGAAATCTTGATTGTCGGGATCATTTCTCCAGTAGCGGACTCAATTTCCACCAGCTTATAGACACCACCCAGAGAGGGTTGGTCCGAGGCGGTGATCAGTTGTGTACCCACACCCCAAGTATCAATTGCTGCGCCTTGCAGCTTCAGATCCATGATCGTGTTCTCATCCAAATCGTTGGAAGCGACTATCTTCACATAGTCCAGACCAGCATCATCCAACATCTTACGCGCTTGACGGGATAGATAAGCCAAGTCACCGCTATCCAAACGTATACCGACCATTTTTTTACCTTGAGCCTCAAGCTTCTTGGCCGTATTGATTGCATTAGGCACCCCACTACGGAGTGTATCGAAGGTGTCGACCAATAGTGTAACTTCGTCCGGCATCACCTTAGCATAGGCATCAAAAGCCTCCTGCTCGCTGCCAAAGCTCTGGACCCAGGAATGTGCATGTGTTCCCTTGGTTGGAATACTAAACATTTTGCCTGCCAGCATGTTGGAAGTAGCATCAAAGCCGCCAATATAGGCCGCTCTAGCCCCCCACACCGCTGCATCAGCTTCTTGCGCACGCCGGGTACCGAACTCCAGCAAGATGTCATTCGGAGCCACCTGTTTAATTCGTGAAGCCTTAGTAGCGATCAACGTCTGGTAGTTCATGAAGTTCAGAATGGCTGTCTCCACCAGCTGAGCCTCCATAATTGTCCCTTCCACACGGATTAATGGCTCATCTGGAAAAATCAATGCGCCTTCTTTCATCGAATGAACGGTTCCCTGAAAATGAAACTGCAACAGTTCCTCCAAAAAAGCTGGCGCATAGTTCTCTTCTTGCTCAGACAAGTAACGGATATCATCTTCAGTAAACCGCAAACCGCCGATATATCCAACAATACGCTCTAACCCAGCGAAAACAGCATAGCCGTTACCGAAAGGTAGCTTACGGAAATAAGCTTCAAATACAGCCTTCCGTTTATGCGTTCCGTTCACCCAGTGAGCGTACATCATATTGATCTGATACTTATCCGTATGTAGTGCAAGTTCTCTTCTCAAGTCCTCATCTCCTAATATCTACGCTGCTATATGTGTATGTTTTGTTCTAGTATTATGCCTTAACAACGTCTGCTCCTAAACTTCCCCGGAAATGTTCTAACGCCCAAGTATGTCCATTTGGATTAAAGCTGGCAACTGCATCTTCATGCACAATAATTGCAAATCCTTTGTTATATGCATCCACTGCGGTGTGCAGTACACAAATATCTGTACAGACACCAATTAAATGAAGTTCAGTAATGCCACGCTCCCGCAGCTTAATTTCCAGATCCGTTCCACTAAAAGCGCTATAACGCGTTTTGTCCATCCAATAAATAGAACCTCGATTGTGCTCATACACAGATTTCAAACTTCCGAACAACTCACGTCCTTCACTTCCGCGTATATTATGAGGAGGAAATAGTTTGCTCTCCGGGTGGTAAGGGTCTTGCTCTTCATGTAAATCCACGGCCATAACGACATAATCGCCATTTTGGGCAAACTCCGACGTTAATTGGCTGATTCTAGGCTCGATATCTACGGCTGGCTGACCCACCGGCAGATTTCCGTTGACAAAATCATTCGTAAAGTCGATCACTATTAGTGCTATCATGAGATGAATCCCCTCTCCTGATTTAAACCACTACGTGTAGATGGATAACAAAGGCTCATGATCTGTGAACATATAGAGCTGAGCTGGACGCTGGGAGTATTGATTTGAACTAAGCGCATTTCCCTCTTCATCTCTTACTTCTTTTAATATACCCTGACGGCTACGTGTTGAAGTGATTTTACGAATAAAATTCGGTTCCTTAAATTCCGGCACTACCGTTTGAATGACTTGATAGAGCTCACTGAGAGTAAAATGTCTAGGTAAAAACTGTCTTGCGATCGTAGTCTGAAGCATTTGTTGTTGAATTCGCAAGTATGCATCCTTGATGATATCATGGTGATCAAAAGCGAGCTCCAGCTCTTCAAGTGCTTCCTGCAACGTAAATAAACCTACCTCGCCAGCATCATCCGAAGCTTGTCTCTGCTCCAACATCCATTCTTCTACAAGTGCAAAAAAAGCATGACTGATGATCCATCCGCGAGGGTCGCGGCCTGGTGTACTGTAAACACCCAGATATTCCAAATGACCGCCATCTACACCCGTCTCTTCTTTGAGTTCACGTGTAGCCGCAGCATAAATGGACTCATCCTCCTGACAGAATCCGCCTGGGAGAGCCCACATTCCAGCACATGGCCATTTCTTTCGTCTAATTAACATTACCTTAAGCTCACGTAAGGGAAGCGTCTTCGTGACCGTCTTACGTTCGCGTTTGGTCAGTGTAAACATTACGATGTCGGCCGGAACTCCGTCCGGTGTACGATATTTTTTGGCGTTATAGGTTTGTTCCCCATTTTCGCTCATATTTGCCCCATCCTTTTCCGAAGCTATAATTTTACTAATTCGTATCTTTAAATGTACCAAACCTTAACTTCTAAAATCAACAACTGGACTTAGAAAGATTAGGATTATGTATAGTGTAAAACTTAAAGGGGCGGATCTGCATCCGCCCCCTAAACTGAGTGTGGGTTATCCGCATGTGGTCGGAGGCGCTTCGGTGCCGGCTTCCACATTTATTTTTTCCGAAACCGTATCTCTAATCACGGAAATGACAAGCTGGAGAAGATAATTGATGTCACTCTGGCTCTGTTGAAATTCGTTCACGACTGGAATGCCGTCAATTTCATCCTGCAACACTTCAATTTCACGCTCGATCTTGGCTACCATATCTTTATTATTAAAGCTTTCGAAGGCGACAATCTCCTTCTGCTTTTTCTTAATCGTTGCAATTAGACCTTGAACCCGCTCGTGGTTCAGGATTTTTTGCTCAGCCTGCTGAAAATGCTTTACTTCTTCACTTGTCGAGATCAATGAAGCTAGTTCTTTAGCTTTACCCATAATATCCTCGCGTACGATCAAGTCACGGGTATTATAAGTCTTCATCCCATATTTATTCAAACGTTGTTCCTCTGTACTCACAAGCCATCTCCCCATTCGTATGTGATGATTAATGAACAGCAGCAGCTTCTGCCACAATATCCCCTTTGATGTACCATGTTTTGGTATCTGTAATTCTCACTTTTACAAAGGTGCCAATAAGCTCCTTCGAACCTTCAAAATGGACCAGCTTGTTCGCACGGGAACGGCCAGAAAGGACTTCCGAGTTATTCTTACTCTCGCCTTCTACCAGTACCTCGACGACTTCACCTAGCATACGGTCATTAATGATCCGACTATTCTCTTTAATGAGATCATTGAGTCTTTGCAGACGTTCGCTCTTCACTGACATCGGTACATTGTCCTCCATAGCTGCTGCAGGGGTACCCTCACGAGGTGAATAAATGAACGTATATGCCATATCATACCCAACCTCGCGCACTAGCGATAGGGTATCTTCAAATTGTTCATCAGTCTCTCCAGGGAAACCAACGATAATATCGGTACTTAATACCGCATTAGGCACACTTAGCTTGATCTTACGAACTAATTCCAGATAAACTTCACGAGTATATTTGCGACTCATTTTCTTAAGTACGGCAGTACTTCCCGATTGAACCGGTAGATGGATATGCTCCACCAGGTTGCCGCCTTTGCCGAGTACTTCAATCAATTTATCGTCAAAATCACGTGGATGCGAGGTCATGAAGCGGATACGCGGGATATCAATTAAACGCATATCATCCATTAGGTCACCAAAGGTGTAATCGATGTCTGTAAAATCCTTACCATATGCGTTTACGTTCTGCCCTAGCAAAGTCACTTCCTTGAATCCTTGACGCGCTAGCTCTCTTACTTCAGCAATGACGTCTTCCGGACGGCGGCTTCGTTCTTTTCCCCGTGTAAAAGGTACGATACAGTACGTACAGAACTTATCACAGCCATACATGATGTTTACCCAAGCACGCATACCTTCACGTTTCTTCGGTAAGTTCTCAATAATGTCGCCTTCCTTAGACCATACCTCCACTACAAGCTCTTTACTGAATACAGCTTCTTTAATGAGATGGGGCAGACGGTGAATATTATGCGTACCAAAGATCATATCCACGAATCCATGCTTAGACATAATCCGATTGACAACGCCTTCCTCCTGCGACATGCAGCCACACACGCCCAGCAAAAGACCTGGCTTTTCAATCTTCAAGTTCTTAAGATGACCAAGCTCTCCAAATACTTTATCCTCGGCATTCTCACGAATGGCACAAGTGTTGAGCAGAATGAGATCCGCATGATTCCGATCATCAACGCTTTTGTAGCCCATCTGTTCTAATAGGCCTTTCATCGTTTCCGTGTCATGCTCATTCATTTGGCAGCCATAAGTCGTAATATGATAATATTTGTCTACTCCGAAATTCTGCATTTCTTCAGGAATCTGGAAATCATAATGCACTTCTATTTCTTCCTTGCCACGCCGTTTTCCTTCTTTGTAATCAGGCTGGCTATTAATTTGCACATTTCTTCCTTTAATCCGGTAAGTAATCTTACCTTCTTCTTCACTAATCACCTTAGCGTCGCTAAAATCAAAATATCTCGAATAATCTTTAGAACCCTTGCCGGATTTTAAGTCCGGTGAGTTATGGTTCCCCTTAGTCATGCTGTTTTCACGTCCTCTATTGTTAAACAATTATTTTTATACTTTGCTAATTTAAAATTATAACATATTGCTGGGCTAAGTTAGAAGTACCCGACCTTTGAATGACGGAATAGAATAGTTCTTCTCTACAAAAAAATACCCCGCCAACGATTGGCAGGGTCAAATTCCATTATATTAAAGGGGGGGGTATGCTTGTAATATAAGCAGATATTATCCTATTGAAACAGATAAACGGTCTCTTACACAAAAAAATGCCATGCTGTGTTCAACAAGCATTAGTACAGTGATTTAGTAGCGTCCGGAGTGAACGGAATAATCTCGTCTATAGCTCCACTTTGAACTTTGGCAGGCCAAGCCGGATCGCTAATAAGTGCTCTGCCAACTGCCACTAAATCAAACTCTTCACGGTCCATTCTTTCCAGCAATTCATCTATGTTATCTTCTGGCTTCTGAGCTTTATCTTCTGCGAAAAAGTCACTTTGTAAGCCAACAGAGCCCACTGTAATGCATGGCTTCCCAGTAATCTTCTTAGTCCATCCCGCCAGATTTAGTTCAGATCCCTCAAATTCAGGTTGACTGAAGCGACGAGTGGAGCAGTGGAAAATATCCACCCCAGCATTGCTAAGTGGGGTCAGGAAGCTTTCGAGCTCAGCTGCATTTTTTGCCAGCTTCTCATCATAGGCACCCAATTTCCATTGAGAGAAGCGTAACACGATCGGAAAATCTGGCCCAACCGCTTTACGGCACGCTTCAATGATCTCAACAGCAAATGTTGTTCTACCTGCCAAATCACCACCGTATCGATCGGTACGTTTGTTCGTTCTTTCCCAGAAGAACTGGTCTATCAGATACCCATGTGCGCCGTGAATCTCAATGCCATCAAAACCCACTTTTTTAGCGTTCGCTGCTGCTTGAGCAAATGCTGAGACTAAGCTTTCAACTTCAGCTGTAGTCAGCGGCTCTGTCACAGGTTCCCCTGCTAAATTCAAACCAGAAGGGCCAATAGGAAGGGCTTCAACATTAGGGCCTTCCCCTATAGTCCGCGCCATTCCCACATGCCATAATTGGGGGATGATCTTACCTCCAGCTGCGTGAACTTCTTCTACCACCTGCTTCCAGCCCTCTAAAGCCGCTTCTTCATGTAGATTGGGGATATTGGCGTGGCTGACTGCCGAAGGATGATTAATGGCTGTGCCCTCGGTAACAATCAATCCTACTCCACCCTCTGCCCGTCTGCGATAATACGCGGCAACATTACCCCCTGGTACACCATCCGGAGAGTATACCCGTGTCATTGGTGCCATGACAATTCGGTTGGCTAATGTAAGATTCCCCACTTGAAAAGGTGTGAATAAGAGTTCAGTATTCATATGTTACCTCCATTTAATTATTAGATAACTTTAAGTAAGCTTATTATCCACCCAAAAGATGGGAAATGCAAATTTTAAGATCTTCATGTAAGAAAAAATCATAAAAACCGGACCTCGCAAAATCTGCGAATGCCCGGTTTTATCCTATTACGAACTTCTTAACCCTCAAGAATACCAGCTTTTGGAGTTACTCCGAACGCCTTAGCTAAATCCCACAGCTGCTGATCCGTGATCTTTTGCTTCATTTCTCTTCCGCCAATCAAGTTGTAGATCTTAGCAGCCTTCTCAACAGTCTCTACTAGACCAAAAGTGGCATCCATAGTGGAGCCTGTGCCGAAAATCCCGTGCTGCGGCCAGATCACTAGGCGGTGATCCTTCATTTTCTTAGCCGTTTCGCGGCCGATTTCACTGCTGCCAGGAACAATCCATGGAATGACACTAACGCCATCCGGGAAAACAACAAGGCATTCTGTGCACATTTCCCAAAGCGTCTTCGTAAACTTCAATTCATCCAGATCATGCGTGAAGGTCATCGCGATAACATTCGTAGCATGTGTATGCAATACGATACGGTGCGTAGGGTCAACCTTCAGTCGCTCAATATGGCTCATGAAATGTGAAGCCAATTCACTTGTAGGTACAGCCCAGTTCCGTAATCCCCATAACACTTCTACGCTTTCACCGTCGGCACTAACACGAAGCACACCGAGATTGGCTTCCGGGTCTTTGATCACATTTCTGAAATACTTGCCAGAGCCTGTCACGATGAAGTATTTGCCGGCTAATTCTTTTACAGGGAAGGTAAGTTTAATGGTGCGTAGTGGCTCTAGGACGTTAATATATTTAGCAACCTCATTTTCATCCAGCAGATAGCTGACATTACCGCCATTCAGCTCATCCCAGCCAAGCTCCCACATATGACGGGTAATCTCTGACATTTCCTGAATAAATGGAGCCTCACTACTTGCAATATACCCTTTGGATTCCAAAACAGATGTACTCATTGTCAATCTCTCCTTTGTATATGCTGCTCTCCACATCCACTCTAGCACTCTATCTTGCAGACAGAACTTCCTGTTCATAACTCTTCACTTCCGCCAGCCATTGCTCCCGAACGGATGTATCTTGTGATGCACAATAATAATCCCACACGGCTCCAAACGGATACGATTTGAATTCTTCCGTAAGCGCTAGTCGTGAAGTGTAATCACCAATCCGCTCTATTCTCTTTAATTCTTCCACCGGTTCGAGCATTGCGCGAAGTAACGCCTTAATGGTATTGCGTGTACCAATCACCCAAGCAGCGATATGATTAATACTGCCATCAAAGAAATCGAGTCCGATATTCGTTCGGGAGAGTAAATCCCCACGCACCAGTTCACGGGCAATTTCCAGCAGCTCGTCGTCCATCGTTACAACGTGGTCACTGTCCCAACGGACGGGTCTGCTTACATGCAGCAGCAACTGCTCGCTAAACATAAGAATCGAAGATAGCTTATTTGAGATCATCTCCGTAGGATGGAAATGTCCGGCATCCAAACAGATAGCTTTACCGCGAGTTAAACCATAGCCCATGTAGAACTCATGTGATCCAACCACATAACTCTCAGAACCGATTCCGAACAATTTACTTTCTAAAGCATCAATATTATAAAGAGGATCTATTTCCACACTGAAAATCTCATCCAACGACTCCTTTAACCGCACTCTTGGCGCTAAACGATCGACTGGTGCATCTTTATATCCGTCTGGCACCCAAAAGTTAGTTACGCAAGGTTGCCCCAGCTCTTTACCAAAATGTTCAGCAATCGTCCGCGAAGCCTTACAATGCTTAATCCAGAAGTTACGAATCTTCTCGTCAGAGTGACTTAGCGTAAAACCGTCTGCAGCTTTAGGATGTGAGAAACAAGTAGGGTTAAAATCAAGGCCCAGCCCCTGCTCTTTCGCCCAGTCTACCCAAGATTGGAAATGGCGTGGCTCCAATTCATCTAAATCAACTTTTTCATCTGTATCTGCATAGATCGCATGTAAATTTACTTTGTGCTTACCAGGAATAAGGGATAATGCTTTTTCTAAATCTTGACGCAGTTGATCTGGCGTGCGAGCTCGGCCGGGATAACTTCCTGTTACCGCTATTCCCCCGCTTAGTTCTTTATCTTTAAAAAGAAACCCTTGTACATCATCGCCCTGCCAGCAATGGATGGAAATCTTAATTTGCGCGAGCCGCTCCAGCACGTTCTCCACATCAATCCCGTGGGCTGCGTATAATTTTTTGGCTTCATTATAGCTAGTGATAATACTCTGATCCATGCTGTAGTACCTCCTAAAATCATATAGCGTAAGTTTAATTAGATTTGATGTTGTATTTTGGACAACTGAAGCTCTTTCCAGCGAATTAGAATTTCTTCAAGATGAGCGGTCTGGCGCGGTGTGAACGACTTTATCTCAAATGATTCAGCGATAATATCTCTTGCTTCATTAATATCAGTTAGGCTTCCCGTGCTAATCATCTGCACCACTAGATTACCAAGTGCTGTGGATTCCGTTGGGCCAGCCTTAACTTCTCTGCCTATAACATCAGCAGTCAGTTGGCATAACAGGCTGTTGTTAGCACCTCCACCCACAATTTGCAGAACCTCGATCCGGCTTTCTATTAATTCTTCTAGTTCTTCCAAGTAAGTAAGGTACGTTAATGCCAAGCTGTCAAAAATAGAGCGAGCCAACTGACCTGGCGTCTCAGGAACAGGCTGCCCGCTCTCTGCGCAGGCATTACGAATCTCTTCTATCATATTTGAAGGATTGAGAAATCTTGGATCATTACAGGAGATCAGGCTCCGGAAGCCTTCTTCTCCATGTGCAAGCTCTGTTAGTTCCGCAAAGCTATAACGATCGTCCATTAGCCTGCGAACCTCTTGGATGAGCCAAAGGCCCATAACATTTTTGAGGAATCTATAGGTTCCGTATGCGCCCCATTCATTGGTGTAATTGGCCTTCATGGCCATCATAGAATTGAGTGGCTGAGTTCGTTCAACACCGAGCAATGACCATGTTCCACTGCTGATATACGCGGAGTCCCTTTGAAGAGGGGCACCCAGCACTGCAGAAGCTGTATCATGTGTGGCTACACAGATCAGTTGGCAATCCGGAAGATCATATTCCTGAAATAGTGCTTCATCGAGGGGGCCAATAATTACTCCAGGTTCAGTCAATGTAGCGAATTGATCTCTTTTAATATTCAGAAAATCCAACAGGTCATTATCGAAATCTCGACTCTCTAGATTCAATAGCTGAGTTGAAGATGCATTAGTAACCTCATTGATCTTGCACCCCGTTAATCTGAAATACAGATAATCAGGCACGAGTAAGATTTGATCCGCTTGGGCTATTTCTTCTTCACTGTGAACATAAAGCTGATACAACGTATTAAAAGATAACTGTTGAATACCAGTCTTTTCATATATAGTTTGAGGAGAAATATGCTTAGCTACCTCATCCATAGCCTTATCGGTTCTACGATCACGATAAGCGTAAACCTCTTGAATACGTGTTCCCTCTGCATCCACAAGAACATAATCTACAGCCCATGTATCTATCCCCAGCGTACACGCTGTAATGCCTTGCCCCTTAGCTTTCTGAAGCCCTATAATAATCTGCTCGAATAAATAATCTATGTCCCAGAAATAAGAATCCTCTTGTTCTACAAAACGATTGCTAAACCGATGAAGCTCCTCTAAGGTGAGGACGCCCTCTTGCAGTATTCCGCGTACTAACCGCCCACTAGAGGCACCAATATCCACGGCGATATGATTATTCATAAAGAATCTCCTAAAGTAAGGGATGAATTATAGTATTTTTTTGAATAGTGCAATGACTTCTTCCTTCGTAGGAATAAAAGGATTACCCGGTGCACAAGCGTCCTTCATGGAGTTCTCTGGCTAAAAGATCAAGATCGACCTCATCTACTCCAAGCTGATGCACCATCGCATGCAAATAACCAAGTCCGCCTAGGAAAAATGCATACACCATTTACTCACGAATATTGATCGGGTGGAACGTAAAACACATGTGTGCTCATTTCTTGACCAGCCTCCTAATGTTAATTCATCAACACCAAGTTTAATCACTTTACTCTGCATTCTAGAGCGCAGTATTCCGGCTGCTGCGCCTCAGGCTGGCCTCTGAATAGCAGCTGGGCCGGCCTTGCATCACACTAACTCGACTAATCTCTAAGGGAATTATTTCCTTCTTCATCGTATGCCCCTAAATCTTTGTTGTCAACATTTTAAATATAATTTATGTTGTTTTTGTTTGTTTTATATCTGTTTTGTGAATATTATTGGAAAGTACAGATGTTTTTACGTTGTTTTCATTGCAAAACACAGATATTTAGCGCTATGATTGTAAAATATAGCTTTGGAAAGGTGATTCCTATGCTTGCAGCCGAAAGACGTAAAAAAATTATAGATCTCGTCCATCAAGATAAACGGGTACTGGTCTCTGATTTGAGCCGGATGTTTGAAGTTACAGAAGAGACGATACGCAGAGATTTGGAGAAGCTTGAGAAGGATGGCATCCTTAGTCGTACCTATGGCGGTGCTATGCTGAATCGTCATACGAATGAGGATCTGCCTTTTGTTACACGAAATGCCTTGAATACAGATATTAAACGGGGAATCGCCTTGAAGGCACTCGATTTAATCAATGATGGAGATACATTAATGGTAGATCCAAGCTCTACAGCCTTTGAGTTTCTAAAATTGCTCGGCAACAAAAACAATTTAACCATCATCACAAACTCCATTAATATTTTGCATGTGTTCTCGAATTCAGGAATGGATATCATCTCTACCGGCGGGTCACTTCGCTACCGGTCATTATCGCTGGTGGGACCCGTAGCCCATGACACCATTCAAAGATACAATGTGGATACTGCGGTCATCAGTTGCAAAGGAATGGATATGGAACGAGGCATCACAGATTCCAACGAACCGGAGTGTGAGCTTAAGAAGTTCATGCTGCGGCAAGCGAACAAGGTCGTGCTCCTGGCGGATCACACCAAATTCGATAAGACTGCTTTTACGAAGCTGGTTGAGCTTGGCCAAATTGATTTCTTGATCACGGACCGTAAGCCTTCTGAAGCTTGGCTGAAACGTCTGAACGAGGACAATATTGAGGTTCTCTATTAACATAGGTAATAACATACTGAGCCTAATTTAAAAAATGCCGTTCCCCATTGAGCTATGGGTGACGGCATTTGTTGTATTTTTCAGCCTTATCTTTCTGTAGAAACCTGAGAAATTGATATTACATCTATGGAAGAATGAATAGGATCTGCCTGCTTTACTTGTGTAGAAGCCTTCTTCCTACAGATGTAAACAAGCGCTGGCGGGAAATTTAACAGCACCCATTTAACACTCACTATATCAAAATGCTGCATTAATTCCTTCTTCATTTGAGGAAAATATTCAAAAGTGATGAACCAGCCACTCTCTTTTAAAGAAGAGATGATTTGTTCAAAGTAAAGCGTCCGTTCTGAGGCTGAAAAATTCCTAAAAGACAAACTGCTCACGATGCAGTCTAACTTCTCTAACCTTCTATTATGAAGTGCAAGCCTTAGCCGCAGGCAATCGTTTAGAAAAATACGGCCAGGAAATTTAAGTCTTAGTTGATGACGAAAATCAGGATCCTTCTCAAACAGGAGCACATTCATCCCGGTCTCTTCCCTGCTTGGAATAAATCTTGTGATGGCTCCAGTGCCCGCACCCAGTTCAGCGATGTTATGCATTTCTTGCCACGGAAGGATGTCAAGCATCGTTTTTGCCAGCCAGCGTGAACTGGGAGTAACGCTTCCTAATTGTCGGGGCGCATGCAGAAATTTATACAGAAAATGAATTCTTTCTCGAATTCCGTTTCGCATGTCAACTCCCCCTTATCGTAATTTCCCCATCTAACTCTAAAATATGTTAAAAGGATTAAAGTCGTACTCGATCTATTCTCTCCATTTATTAATTTTTGCAAAACAAAAGCCCAAATTTCACCGCAGAATGAATTGCGAGGAAATTCGGGCTAATGATTAACATTAATTACTTCGTTTCAACGGCATGTCCACCAAATTCATTCCGGAGTGCAGCCACTACTTTACCAGTGAAGGTATCGGTCTCAAGTGAACGGTAGCGCATTAATAACGCCATCGCGATCACTGGTGTTGCAGCTTGCAGATCAAATGCGGTTTCGAGGGTCCATCTGCCTTCTCCGGAGGAGTGCATAATCCCTTTGATCTCATCCAATTTAGCATCTTTCGAGAAAGCACGTTCAACCAGTTCCATCAGCCAAGAACGGATAACAGATCCATGATTCCACACCCGGGCGACTTCCTCAAAGTTGTAATCAAACTCACTCTTCTCCAGCACCTCAAAGCCTTCACCGATGGCAGCCATCATGCCGTATTCGATACCGTTATGCACCATTTTCAGAAAATGGCCGCTACCAGCTTTACCGGCATATAAAAAGCCGCTTTCCACAGCCGTATCACGGAAGATGGGCTCCACAACCTCCCAAGCTTCAGGATCTCCACCAACCATGTAACAAGCGCCGTTCCGCGCGCCTTCCATTCCTCCTGAGGTACCTGCATCCATAAAGCTGATTCCGTATTCTTTCAATTGCTCATAACGGCGAATGGATTCCTTATAATGGGAATTCCCCGCTTCTACGACGATATCTCCTTTGGATAACAAAGGTGTGATCTCAGCGATGACAGAGTCCACAACCTGATGTGGTACCATAATCCAAATGATTCTAGGCGTTTCCAATTGTTGTACCAGTTCAGTAAGTGTTACTGCTCCTTTAGCGCCCTTTGCTTTCATTTCCTCCACAGCAGGTGCATTCAAATCAAATGCGACAACCTCATGTCCATGATCCAGCAAATTCTGGCCCAAATTAAAGCCCATTTTTCCTAATCCAACTAATCCTACTTTCATGTAATTCCCCTCCGATATATAGCTTCTTGTGATGTAATTTCTCCAAATTTGGTAAAAAAAACAGGCAGGGGCTTACGCCCCTGGCCGTATAGATTCTTGCGTTGCTGCAACTTCAGCTTGAGCAGACGTAACTTCTGTCTCCTGATCTGCCTCATCGAACCACCAGCGATCTTCACCCAATAGCTCCATAGCCGCATCTGGACCATATGATCCTGACGCATAAGTGTGAAGTGGCATAAGCCCCTCTTCCATCGCTTCCTGAATAGGTGTAACCCACTGCCATGACAGCTCTACTTCTCTCCAGTGAGCGAAGAAGGTAGCATCTCCACGAAGTGCATCGAAGATTAGATTCTCGTAGGCTTCCGGAACATCTGAGGTACCCGCTTCATAAGTCGCGCGGACAGGCTCAAGCTTTCCTTTTTGCAGCTGATCTTTCGTGTTAAGCTGTAGCGTTATGGCTTCATTCGGTCCAATCTCGATAATTAGTAAATTCGGTACGTCATTTCCTTTATTCAAGTTATTACTATCATTAAACGGTTCTTTAAACTCAATAACAATACGTGTGGATTTCTCCTTCATTCTCTTCCCAGTACGAACATAGAAAGGTACATCATTCCATAGCGGATCATCTATAAATAAACGCGCTGCGATAAACGTCTCATTTTGCGAGGATTGATTAATTCCCGGCTCATTCAAATAACCTGTTACAGCATTCCCTTTAATTTCACCCTCTGCATATTGTCCACGGACAACATGTTTATTAACCTCATCTTTGCTAATTGGAATGAGATGTTCCATGACGTATATTTTCTTCCCACGGATTTCTTCAGGTGTACTGCCTTTAGGAAGCTGCATTGCCATCATCATCATCAACTGCAGCATATGGTTCTGGAACATATCACGAAGTGCACCAGCTTTATCATAATAGCCTGCCCGTTCTTCAACGCCGACAGTCTCACTCGCTGTAATTTGAACATTCGCGATATATCTATTTTTCCACAGTGCTCTTAGCACTGGATTAGAATACTTCAGAACCTCCAAATTCTGGACCATCGGTTTACCCAGGAAGTGGTCAATACGGAAGATTTCTTCTTCAGTAAATACGGCATTCAAGCTATCATTCAGTTCTCTTGCTGATTTTAAATCTGTGCCAAAAGGCTTCTCAATAATCAGACGCTTCCAGCCTTTCGTGGAACCCAGACCGCTTGAGTGAATATTAGCTGCGATTTCCTTGAAGAACTCAGGACCCACAGACAAATAGAACATCCGATTCTCTGGAATATTGAACAACTGCTCGCGACGTTTAACATGCTCCAGGAGCTTCAAGTAATCTTCGGTATTCCCCACATCTAGAACACTATATTCAAAAGCTTCCAAGAACACCTGCAATTGCGGTGAGTCAACCGCTGGTTGTCTGGAAAAAGTCTGTAAGGATTGCAGAACTTGCTTACGGAAGGCTTCATTCGAAACTTCTCTTCTTCCTAATCCAATCACAGAAAGAGGACCTGAAATTTGACCATCTAAAAAGAGGTTATATAGTGCAGGATAGATTTTACGTTTTGCCAAATCTCCTGTAGCGCCGAATAGCACAAATGTTGATGATTCCACTTTCATTCCTCCTGTTGTTATATATTATTTATATACTTACTTTTAATTACTAACATACTCAGTAGAATCAATCATACGACTGATATTTTCATACGTCAACCTCATTTCGACATTTACGAAAAGTTATTATTTTCACAAAGCTGTGAATTGGAAATTATGATTAATGTCACAAAGAAAATAGTATGGGATCATTCGCATTAAATTACTCGGATATTCACGTTGATTAAAGAAAAATTCCAATCCCAGTGCGGCTTTAACAAACTTGAATCCTCTCCCTCCGGTTTAAAATCCATCACAACAGCCAATTAGTAACAAGAATAAAATTTCCAGTCGTCAACTTTACTCACGCTCCCTTGTATCTTTAAACTAACTTCAAGTAATTGATCATTTTAAAATGGACGACGTCAATAAAATATTACAAATCGATCTTGCTTTATCTCAACTTAGATTTTCAAGCATAAAAAAGGTCCTCTTCGAGGAAGATTATCAGAGTATGCTTCCGAGAGATGATAAGAGCTAAACAGTCCGATTTCTCTCAAAAAATGCACAAACTAGACCAATAGTTGCAAAGCAGTCCGTTACGTCAACTCGTGCTGATCTCCTTGGTTGAATCGGACGCAGAAGCCCTTAACTCCTTGCTTGAGACCCACTCATGTTGGACGGCTACCCCCTTATTCACCCTGCCTCTTGTTTAAGGCCAGTATATTAAGTGTTATAATTAAAGAACGCATGAATAGCCATTCAGTTCACGAAAGGAAGGAGATTTTTTCATGAATATGAAACAATGGGATCGAATTCGGACGGGACAGGGATTTATAGCTGCTTTGGACCAAAGTGGTGGAAGTACACCTAAAGCGCTGCTGCAATATGGCATTACAGAGGACAGCTATTCCAATGAAGATCAAATGTATGCAATGGTTCACGAGATGCGAACGCGCATTATCAAGAGCCCTGCATTTGATTCGAAGTATATACTGGGTGCCATCTTATTCGAGAACACAATGGACCGTCTCATCGACGGAAAATATACTGCTGATTATCTGTGGGAGGAAAAAGGCATTGTGCCCTTTTTGAAAATCGATAAAGGACTTGCCGAACCAGAAAACGGGGTACAGCTCATGAAGCCAATTCCCGGCTTAAGTGATCTTCTGAAGCGGGCCAACGAACGGAGTATCTTTGGAACGAAAATGCGCTCGGTGATTAAAGAAGCCAATCCTTCCGGCATCAAAAAAGTGGTTGAACAGCAATTTGAAGTCGGCAAGCAAATTTTAGAAGCGGGACTGATCCCGATTATCGAACCTGAGGTTGATATCCATTCTGATGATAAAACTGCCTCCGAAAAGCTGTTAAAAGAAGAACTTTCAGCTCAATTGTCTAAGCTGGGCAAAGATGTGAAGGTCATGCTTAAGCTCTCCATCCCCACGGAGAATAACTTCTATCGTGAATTAATGGATGATCCTCATGTTTTAAGAATTGTCGCTTTGTCCGGCGGTTACACACAAGCAGAGGCCAACGATAAGCTCGCCCATAATCAGGGCTTGATCGCCAGCTTCTCGCGTGCTTTATCGCAAGGACTAAGCGCCGAGCAATCAAACGAAGAGTTTAACGCGCTCCTCTCCAAATCTGTAGAAGCCATTTATGCTGCCTCTATTCAATAAGCAGCTCTTCTCTTCGTGAGGAAGCCAAACACATAAAAGGGCTGTTTCCCTAACAGGTGAATAACTGTCGGGAAACAGCCCTTTTTAATTTGGTTTTACTTTTTTAACACTAGTGCTCTCAGAATAATAGTTGCTGCTTCAGCACGAGTAGTACTGCCCTGCGGCTTTAATGTACCATCTGTATATCCCTTAAGAAGTCCCTCAGCTATAGCTGCACCCAGCGCAGGACGAGCCCAGGCGGAGACCTTGGCGCTGTCCGAGAAGTTCATACTCATATTTGCTTCTGCAAGCTGCGCTGCGCGAACGACAATTGTAGCTACCTGCTCACGAGTAACCATTTCATCTGGTCCGAAGTTGCCAGCGTTATAACCATTAACAACTCCGAGTGCTGCCGCTGTTGCAATGGCTTCATTAGCCCAATGCGTCTTCGTGTCGCCAAACACTTTGCCGACTTCGGCCTGAAGCTGGAAGGCTTTGACGATTATAGTTACGAATTCGGCTCTTGTAATCTTACTATCTGGTTTAAAAGTATTGTCCGGATAGCCATTGATCGCATCAAGTTTAACCAAATCTCTGATGCTTGCTTCAGCCCAATGTCCCTTGATATCAACAAAATCCGCATCCGGTGAAGGGGTCGGGGCCACTGTTTTATCAGAGACCAGAACAGCAAATTTCGTAAAATGCGTAACTGTTCCCGACACCGTTCCACTTTCCAGATCCAGTTGCAGATTATCCAGCTTCACCCACTTTTTCGTCTGCTCGTTCAACCAGTACAACCCTACATCGGATTTGTTAAAGTCCACTTTCTGCTTGTCAAAAGGTAGTGTAATTGTGATCGCTTTAGCAAAATCCCCTTCCACATTCTTGATGATCTCATAAATATCACCCAGCAATATCAATTCAGCTTCAGTGAAAAGGTTCGAGATATCACTTAGTTTAGTTACTGTTACCGTAAATCCTTTATCCTTTGCCCCAGCCGGAACATTAATTTCTATCCCGTTCAAAGACAGTACACCACCATTTACTGTGACTGTTCCGCTATTGACCGAAGGATTAACATGATTCGTCCCTCCTGTCGAGGTCGACGGATTAGAAGGCTCCGTTGGTAACGTTGTAACAGCTTCAGCTCGGATCACAGTCAAAGAGTACGTCTTGCGGATACCGTCTGATGATGTCACTATAATTGGAATAACATTGTTGCCAACATTCAAATAAATCGCTTCACTGGTTTGTCCATTCACTGCCGGAGTACCATTTATAGTAAAGGCAGCAGAGCTGTCATATACACTTGCTGTTACCGTAATGCTGGACACTTCATTGCCCACTTTAGAAGTATAGTCTGTTACCTCTGGTTTAAAGGCCGGGTTCAGTATACCGTTAGACAGCATCAGAGCACTTAAATCCATGTCATGACTGGCTGCTTCCTCAGCTCCTCTTACAACGTCTACGTTGTAGGTTTTACTCGTGCCATCGACCGCGGTCACCACAACCGGAATGTTGTTGCTTCCAACCTCAAGATGAATCATGTCACTGAGCTGGCCGCTTGTGGACGGTTTACCATTCACCGTAAGTGTGGCTGAGCTATCGTACACACTAGCTGTTACCGTAATGCCTGTTACTTCCTTATTCACATGCACCGAATACTCGGTGGTTTCTGAAGCAAATGAAGGGTCCAATGTGCCGCTAGATAATGTAAGAGCACTCAAGTCTGTAACACCTTTCACTTCTTCTGCCTTAGATCTTGTCACGATCACGGTATAAGTCTTGGTAGAGCCGTCCCGTGCCGTCACTGTGAATGGGATTTCATTCGTTCCAACTGAAAGCTCAAATGATATTCCGGTTCCGTTGCTGTAGGGTTGTCCTTGGGCAGTCAACTCCGCTTTGTCATCGGTAGCCTTCGCCATTAGTTCAATAGAATCGACGGAGTGTTCTACCTTAACTGCATACTGGGTGATACCGGTAGCGAATGACGGGAATAACGTACCTGTCTGAACAGTCAAATCATTCAGTGTCGAGACATCAATGAGCTTGCCTGCCAGCATATCGCTTTGGACTAATGCAAAATCCGCTACCACTTGGTGTGAATAATCCTCGGCAGCATTCAGAATAAAGCTCTTAAGATCGTTCCACACTGGAAGTACATCTGTTACAAAACGCTCTTCAAATTTGTAGTTCAGTGCTTCGGATACTTTGTCTAGACGAGAATCCGAATAAGCATAGGCTTTTGCCGCATCTATTAAATATTGCTCCAATTCATCTTTATTTTTGAATGGCTTATCTGTGTAATCTCCTTTATAAGGCGAGACTTCCCGGATCAGATAAGAACGGTTCGCAGCTTCGACTACACCCAGATAAATATCAGGGTCTACCGCTGTCTTGATATAAGCGTCTTTGGAGATGTACGCGCTGGTATTCTGCTCCTTCACATCAAGCAGGATGTCATCCGTGTTCGCCACGCTTCGACCTTCGATCAGCACGTTATAGCGTTCAACACCGATGCTGCCTATCCCTTGGTGGATGCGGCGTGCGATGTCCTTGATGGTGAAATAAGCCTCAAATTGCTCATCGGTTAGGTTCGGGAAATTCCCTCTGACCTGAGTCTTATAATTTTCCCAATCTGCACGCAAGGATGTCATTTCAGCCTCAGTCGCAAGTTCAAACTTATCCGAATTGCCGGCAATGTTAAGTTTTCCGTTCAAGGTGCGTTTACCTAATAGTTTTTGCAGTGCCTCAGGGTAAGACACCTTGGAGACACTGTCCATTACGTTTTTCGTATAGGGCGTGACATTGCTTTTGGTCAACTTGGTAGTCTTCTTACTATTGTCGTTATTAATTTCTACTAGAGTATCTTTATACGTTTCCAAGAATTTATCAGATACTTCACGGAAATCAGCGTCCTGTAAATTTAAGATGCCAGAGCTGTCTTTATCATATCTCACGACGTAAACACTTGTCACAAAACGAACCAAATCGTTATAGAAGCTTCCGATTCCCGCAGAATCCACATCGTTCAGACTAAATACCATCGTTTCTGTGCTGTCATTAAAGGTTCCCACATTCTGAATATGGGCATCACCTTGTGTGTAGGTTTGAATATCTTTGTCTTTCCACCCTGCGATAACCGAATCGGGGGATGGAATGAGATGATTCGCCTGATCGGATTTGAACAATGAATTCGTACCCCGTAAAAAAGTATAAGCATTAGCTCCCATCGCATCACTTCCATATTTATATGCTTTAGTAACCGGATCATTAAATCCAGTATTGTCCGCTATAATTCTTTGTTCAACCACTTGCTTTCGAGCTTCGTCAGAAAGAACAGGTTGACTATACCGGAGTAATGAGATTCCGATCCCATCGGATTCTATCCAACCACTATCCTGTACTGCCTGCGGCTTCAAAGTCACATTAAGCGGCACAGTGTCCATAACCGGTAATTTTGCTGCACCAGAGATGGCGATAGTGATCGTATTACTGCTGCTTTGTCCTTCAGCCGTAAGCTTCCAATCTCCTGCAGGAAGCCCCTCCACGCTGTAAGCATTTGCACTTAGCGAGCCATCAACAGCAACACCTGCATTAACCTGCAACCGCAGAAGTGCGTTTACATTCTTCGCGCTGCTCATAGGGATCGCAGAGGAATCTGGAACAGCAACAATTTTATTGGAAGGCGTAAACTTAGCCAAGGTCACTGTATTGGTCTTTTGATAAACACTCACTGGTTCAGTAGGCTTGTTGGCCTGATTCCATGCCCCAGGAAGAATATTAAACGTAAGATTGGCATCAGAATCTAAATTGCCAGAGGCATTTCCAGAAATCGTAATAGTGATTTGATCCCCACTAGCGGCTGCCGTTGCAGATAAACCTGCCGGAAGACCGAATACGTTGAAATCAGCCGAAGCCCATACTCCCTGTTTTAGAACAGCATTGAAGGCTTTCAGAATAATAGTATTATGATCTGAATCTACGGCAGAGCTGGACTTCATCTGTACAGTCTGATTATTCTCCACAAAAGCATAAGCCGCCGGGCTGCTGGAATTCCGGGCCTTTGCGCCTTTGACTTTTTCAAAGTCCTTTCCGTTGTTCTTCGTATCCCAGTTGTTTCCGCTATTCGGGAAGGATGCCGAAGTCTGGTAGGTCACAGGCTCCAATGGATCGAACACTAAGCGCTGCATCGTATTTTGCTTGCCAGCCTGCGGCGCTGGACTTCCCCAAAATGCATCTACCGCATCGTAGCCAACGAAATCCACGACATTATCCTTTAGCGAATCTTTCATTGGATCATTGTCGGTTAGTTTTTGGTTCGTATTTAATAGGGCTAGCTTACCGCTGTTATTCCCTAGTTTAAAAGAACTCTCCACGGCATCCGCTTGTGGCAATTCAGCTCCGACACTTCCGTTGCTGCCAAGCGCTACCAAATAATAGCCGTAAGCAGGAATCTGTGCTGTCGGTGCGCCTAAATTTGCTATCTTCCAGTTGTTTTTCTGGTTATCAGCGAATTGTATAGACCAGCCGTTTAATGAAACAGGCTTCGATGTAGGATTAAATAATTCAACAAAGTCGCTTGAGTACACATCGAGAACATCGTCTTTTTTCCCTCCATAAAAATGGCTGATTACTATGTTCTCCGCCAGATTATCGGTGTTCGCCGATTCTGCGGCCGCATAGCCCGTCCCCGACAGAACCCATAAGGATTGCACCACCATTGCTGTCACAAGGGCGACAGAAATCCAGCGCTGAACTATTTTTTTCAAATTGATTGACCCCTCTCCCATTTCAAAATTCAGATCATTATATCAACTGAATGTCATAGGAACGTAAAACGAAATGCATGATTAGATATTTTATCTCACGCAAAAAAGGGCTTCACCACGCCTACAGGCAAGGTAAATCCCTAAATTCGCTAACGTTTTGTTTATCTTAAAACCTGCATCTTATGCTTCCATCAGTGCCGCTGCACCCTCCAGCAGCATCAAGCCGCTGAGCTGGACACTCAGCTGAACCGGAAGATCCGGTTTCACTTCCCACGATGGACTACAAAGACCTAACTGTTTATCCAGCCCCACTTCCCAGAAGCGGTTAGCATTGGCCATTATTACCTCATAAATGCGGGCTGCCTCAGGAGATTCTCTAAATATCTGCACGAAATAGCGGATCAGAATTCCTTTAAACAACCCTGTATCATCAATTCCTTCATCAGGAAGCATCTGTGTAACTGGATTGCACAGACGTTCAATACAAGCCTCGGCGGTTCGATTCGCATCTTCCAAGTAGCGGGCGTCACCCGTATTCTTATAGAGCTCAAGACCAGCACCTAGAAACACACCTTGACAATACGTGAACTCCCAATCGAAATCGATTTGTCCGTCCCCAAGTCTGTTCATGCCATCCCACACAGAACCTGTAGCCGGATCAACCAAATTCATCTGGTTCCATTCATAAATGCGGAGTGCCCACTCCAGATCTTCCTGTTTATGACAAAGTTCATATAAACGGGCGGCTAGAATGGCAGCGGGCGCATTGGCAGGCGTATTTTTATAGTCGAGCTGATCCTTCTTCCACGCCATTCCCCCACCGAGCTTATCGTTCCAAGCGGTTTTTATATCCGCCCACAGATCAAGTACAGCGCTTAAATAAGCTTCATCACCCGAGACTCTATGAGCACGCAACAACGCCAATGCGGTCCATTCCATATCATCATAATAATTATGCAAGAAAGTCCCACCATTATAGATTGCAAGACTCTGACTGAGCTCCTTAATTCTCAAGGAATAAGCAGGATCTCCGCTGCGCTCATAACCATCCACAAGAATATCAATGACATGCGCCTGCCACCAATAATAAAAATTCTCGCCCTCAACGTTATACGCTCTGGGATACCATTGGTTCATGATACCCGTCTCAGCATTATAATAATTGCGCTCTATACACTGTTGGAACCATTCCGCCCGTTCCTTCCAGTTGATCATCTCCAGCGTTTCCTTCGGTTGTGTCATAAATAGATCACCTCAGACCTGTTCCTTAGTCAATTCGCTCATTTTCTCCAGTAACTTGATCGCACTGAGTTGGGAACTTAGCTGGATGACACCATTGGATGCCGAAGTCCAATCTGTACCGAACAAGACTGCGTCAACGGACTTCCCTTGATCCCAGAGACATTCAGCATTTGTACGCAGGAAATCAACAGCTTCAACTGCTGTAAAGTCCATCTTGACCCATTCTGCTGTATAGCGGATCAAGATCCCTTTAAACAGTCCTGCGTCACCATTCCCTTCGTCAGGAAGAACACCGCCCTGAGGTTCAGCGAGCTCACGGGCAGCAGAAGTAAAGGTTTGGCGAGCATCATCCAAATAACCCTGCCCTTTAGTGATACGATACAGCTCTACTGCTGCACCAATATAGACACCTTGGTTGTAGGAGTATTTCCAATCCTTATCAATCAAGCCATCGCCGGTTCGATTCATGCCATCCCATACAAATCCCGTCTCCGGGTCTACGAGATGCCCTTTTTGCCAGTTGTATATTTTTAGCGCCCAGTCGAGATCCTCAGCTTCTCCAAAAGCTTGATACAACCGCGCTGCAAGAATAGCAGCAGGTGCGTTGGCAGGTGTATTTTTATAATCTAACTGTGTCTTCTGCCAAGCGATCCCACCACTCATATGCTCATTCCAGCCCGTCTGGATGTCTTTCCATAGAAGAAGGGTTGTTTCTTTATAAACTTCTAGTCCTGTTGCCTCATATGCACGCAGCCATGCAAGAGCCATCCATTCCATATCATCATACAGCTCATTAGGCCACACTCCCCCATTCCGCTTAAGAAGACCTGTGTGAAGCGCGGCAAGCCTTTCGGCGTACCGTTTCTCTCCTGTTCGCAGTAATCCATCTACGAGTACATCCACGGCATGAGCCATCCACCAATAATGAAAAATCGTATTGCATACTCCGTTTGGACATGGTGTTTCGATATTATACATTTTGATTGCTTCATTCCAGAATAACGTATCCAACGCTTCCTGCGCTTGATTCGCCCGTTCCTCCCAAACCCCAATCTCCAATTTGTTCATTTAGACGCTCTCCCTATTCCGATCTTATAGACCTGTCATTTTGTCGAGATTCAAATAGTTATTATTGCCCTTGGCCGTATCAAAGCCGATCTCAATCGAATTATAGCCAGCGTTCAGAGGTACATTCAGCATGACCGTATTCCAATTACTCCAGCCGCCTGTGCTTGTAAAAATCAAATTATTACTTATGACCGTTCCGTTCACTTTGACATACCGTCCAGCATTCCCAGCTCCTGCTGCATAACGGAAGCTAATTGTCCGCGTACTTGCACTGTTCTGATTCACATGGAATTCTATCCGCGTATTATTGGTGTTCCAACCCGCCGTATAACCTCTTCCAGTAAATCCCGGCTGTGAGGATTCATTATTGATGCCATATAATCTTGCATTCTCAGCCTCATAAATGCCATTCCCAGCTATAGGCCCGGTGTAATTATCCGCAGGGACAAGCTGTAGAATAGACGCGCCTGCTCCCGCAGCGATACTCTGGATGTAACCACTCCGAGCGGGTGCAGTCCAGTCACTGTCAATAATGCCATCCGATGCCCGGCGATGATTAAAAGCCTGTGTAGCGTTTTGCTGCAAAAAGTTTAAGTAGGATGTGTTACCTGTGGCTAATCTCAGCTGGTTCAAATTGCGGGCGAATACCATTTTAAAGCCCGGGGAATCGTTCTCGCCCTCGTACATCAAGGAATAAGAAAGCGTCATCTTATCCATCACATAAGCTGCGGCGGTATGTGCATCGGTCAAGTAAGAACTAGTCCCTGTCGCCTGATTCATCGCCAGAGCTGCCCCCAAGAAGGTTCCATAGTTATAGGTAAAATCCCAGTCCACGACCGTTCCCGAACCACTGCCTTCCACATGATCATTCACTTTACTTCCGTTAACAAGTCTGCTTTTAATCCAGGTGTACATCGTTTGTGCTTTCGATAAGTAATCCGCATTACCAGTCGCAGTCTTGAGCTTGATGGCTGTCATGATCATCGGAGCGTTTGTAGCCATATTTTTCTGAGGTGAGGTCCCATCTCTCTTCCACCATATCCCGCCACCATAGGTCGAATCCCAATCGCTCCAGATTTGGTCAAATAGAAAAGAGGCTCGGTTGCGGTATTCAGCAGTGCCTGTAATCTCGTAAGCACGCATACAAGCCAAGGCCCACCAACCTAAGTCATCATTGAAATCATTGAGCATCATATCGGGATACTTCGTATTAAATCCAGTATAGATATCATCGATCATCGTTCGATACGTGCTACTGCCCGTTCTCTCATACGCGTCCATGACCGTCTCCCATAACTGGGCCTCCCACCAAAAATCGGTATACAGCCCACCGTTTGGACCACTAGCATGTTCGGAATGAATAAGATGGTCGCTGTTTGTGTAGAAATATTTTGCAGATGCATCATAGAAAGTATTAACAAAGCTATTCATAGCCGTATCGGCATTGGCCGCCGTAAACGCATCCGCTCGCTGATATCCACTAAAAGGGGCAATAAGCAAAACCGCCGCCAACGCGCCACGTGCGAATAACGACGTTTTCTTCAAGGCATTCAACACAAACATCATCTCCCCGATAGGTTATGAAGCCCTTAACCCTTAATCCCGCTGAACGCTATCCCCTGTACAAAATAACGCTGAAGCGCTAAAAACAGCACCAGTATCGGTATGATCGCTACCAACGCTCCAGCCATCATTGGACCATAATCGGTTTGGAAATTATACGAAAAGGCTTGAAGCCCCATTTGAATCGTCGCTTTATCCGGGTCATTCAGCACAATCATTGGCCATAGGAAACTATTCCATCCCGCTTGAAAAGTGAAAATACTTAGGGTAGCAAGTGCAGGTTTCGTCAGCGGCAAGTAAATGCGCCAAAAGATTTTAAATTCTCCACAACCCTCGATTCGGGCCATTTCCATCATGTCGCTAGGCAGTGTAAGGAAAAATTGCCGCATAAAGAACACCGCAAAGGTTCCGGAGGCTCCCGGCAGAATAATCCCCCAGAAGGAGTTCATCAATCCGTTTCCACCGTTTCCAAAAATATCATTGCCTCCGAAGAGCGGAAGATGACGCATGACATAAACAGTCGGGATCATCGTCACAATGCCCGGGATCATCATCGCTGCTAGCAACACGCGGAATATCGGTTTATTGAGCTTAAATTTCAGCTTCGCGAACGCGTAACCACTGAGGGAACCTAAGAACAAATTCGCCAGCACACCAGCCACAGCAAGCACAAGTGAATTCCAGAAAAATAGGGCAAACGGAACCGTTGTGAACGCTTTGCGGTAATGCTCAAAGGTTATATGTGATGGAAACCATCGAATCGGCATGGCGAATATTTCTTCGTCCGGCTTCAGGGATGTAAGTACGCTCCAATAAAAGGGAAGGAACATTACAATTGCAATAACAATGCAGGCTATATAATAAATTGATTTACTTATGTTTCTTTTTAGTAGCGATCCTCCGCTATTATCCATACCTTAAACCTCCTTCTCCTCGGCAAGCCCACCCTATACAATGGGCTCTTCCGCCTTTGAGATCCGCATGTTAATTAATGAGAAAATGAGAATAGCCACAGCAAGCACAAATGCCTGTGCCGACGCATACCCCATTTGCAGCTGATTGAAGCCCTGCTGATAGATCAGATAGACTGGAGTCTTCGTCATATTCGCCGGACCTCCCTGCGTTAGCACAAAAGCCTGATCAAATAACTGCAGAGCACCAATAATAGCCATCGTACTGACTAAAAAGGTCGTTGGTCGTAGCTGCGGCCATGTAATATACCGGAAACAATCGAGCTTATTGGCTCCATCTAACCTTGCGGATTCATAAAGATAATCAGGCACGCCTTGCAGACCTGCTAAATAAATAATCATATTCGAACCTACCGACTGCCATAATGTGAGCATGATAATCGACAGCATCGCCGTCCGAGTCTCGGATAACCAAGCGGGTCCAGTTATACCTACATAAGACAACAACCCATTAACTAATCCGAATTCAGGATGTAAAAGCCAAATCCAAACGGTAGCCGCAGCAACTGCGGATGTAAGTGTTGGAAGATAATTCAACGTGCGGAACAATTTCACCCCGCGCCATGTGCGACTAAGCAGAATCGCAAGTAATAACGAAATAATGATATTTAATGGGACGAAAACAATCGAATACAGAAATACATTTTGGAATGTTTTCCACAGCAGATTGTCCTCTAATAATCGACGATAGTTATCAAAACCGATCCAGTCGTTTCTACTGAGCACATCATAGTTAGTGAAACTTAGATATAATGCCATGAACACGGGGATCACCGTGAATACTGTAAACAGCAACACCGTGGGTGTAATGAACAAATAAGCCGTCCGCGCCTGATGTTTTTCAAGTCTTCTGATAGAAGCCATTAGCTCCCCCTCCTAAGCAAAAGGGAGGCAGAACCTCCCCATCGCTTCTAATGTCTTACTTCACTGCCTCATTATCCTTAAGCATCTTGTCGCCCTCTTCTTGAGATTTCTTCAAGGTTTCTTCAATGCTCATCTTGTTTTGCTGATTGAGCTGCAAATTAGGTGCCAACGCATCGGTCTCCATCACAGAATAACCTGGGTGATTTGGACGGACCTTAGCAAACTCCAATGTTTCAAGAAACGGCTGCCATTTGGGATCATCCTTGAAGAACGGATCTTCCATGGACGGCTTAAAGCCCGGCAAATTCAGACTGGTCTTAGCCCAGAGCAGCGCATTATCTTTGTTCGCCGTCCACCATTTGATGAACTCCCATGCCTCATCCTTATGTTTGGAACCTTCTGGAATCACCAGACCAAATCCGCCCATCACACTGCCTTTATCCCCGTTTGGTCCAGCTGGAGGGGGAACGATTCCATAATCTAAATCTTTACCATATTTGTTATAAGTGCTGAGCATCCACGGACCGGAATACAACATAGCAACCTTACCTGTGACAAAAGCATCCTGCCCTTCCCCAAGTCCAAGCTCGAACCCTACTTTATACACCTTATCTTTGTTCATCAGGCGATCCCAGAACTCTAGCACCTGTTTGCCTTTATCATTGTTAAAATTGGTCTTTCCATCCTCTGTAAGCATGGTGCCGCCAGCCTGTTGAAGATACATATTAAAAAGCCCCAAATCTCCCATAGAGAACCCTGCGGTCTCCAATTTATTACCATTCCATTTAGTCAGTTTAGTAGCTGCTGCTTCTAGCTCATCCCACGTAGTTGGAGGCTGAAGTCCTGCATCTGCAAGCAGTTTTTTATTATAGAAAAGAGCACGAGCATCTACCGTAAGTGGCAACCCGTATAATTTATCAGCATATGAGAGTTCACGAAGCGATTCAGCGTAGAAATCATCTTTGGAAAGGCCGTCACGCGTTAAGTATTCGTCCACTGGATGCAGCACGTTCTTAGGCGCATACAACGATGTTCTCCAGCGATCCCAAAACAGTACATCTGGCGTACCGCCATTCGTTGCTGAAGTCAGGAATTTCGTAATCATATCCTGCTGTAGCACGTATTTCACATGGATCTTATCCTGCGATTTATTAAAAGCATCCACCATGGTCTCGAATTGTTTCTGCCCTTCTCCGCCCCAGTCACCCCAAAAGGTAAGCTCCGTTTTCTTCCCAACATTACTTCCAGTTTTCCCTGTATTTCCTGTTCCTTTATCGGTTGATCCGTTCGTCCCCCCGCAGCCTGCGATAAGAGATGTAGTCATAACCAGCGCAAGCATGGTAACCAGCCATTTTTTCATGTTTTCAATCCCCTTTAGCGTAGATAATTACAACCTTGCAAATATCAGCTTCGCTTCACTTGCATACCGCAGCGCATAAGCACCAGTTCGCAGAACATCATATTTGCCCAAGAAAACCATGGACGTGTATATTCATCTGGATGATCTACATGGAACCCTTCATGCATAAATCCGGTGCCCGCATCCGTCTTCTCCAGCAGATTAAGCAAGGAATCCTGTTCTTCATCGCTGGTAGATGTCATTCCCTGAATCGCTAAAGCGATAGGCCAGATGTAACGCGGTGGCGTATGCGGACTTCCAATACCTGAAGCCATCTTGCCTTCAAAGTAATAAGGATTTGTTCCACTTAAAATAAGACGACGGGTATTCTGGTAGATCGGATCATCAGCACTCACATAACCTAAATAGGGGATAGAAAGTAGACTCGGCACATTGGCATCATCCATCAAATTCACCTGTCCGCGGCCATCTACTTCATAGGTATAAACTGACCCAAACTCTGGGTGGTCTACGATTCCATACTGGCGTATTCCTTCATTAATTTGTTCAGAAAGTCTTCTGGATTTCAATTCCAGTTCTTGATCCTTTAGAATCTCTCTGGCAATTTCACACACATACTCTAAAACAACCGCAGAGAACATATTGGCAGGAACCAAATACCCGTATTCACAGGCATCGTCGCTAGGACGAAATCCAGACCAAGTCATTCCGGTATAAGCTGTCAACGTCCCCTTTCCTTCACGCACTAATGTATCCGTAGATGGACAGTTCAGGCGTTGAAAAAGATAGTTGGAATCGCTCTCATGTTTCTGTTCGGTAGTCCATAATGCAATGATTCTTTCTACACCCTTAACAAATGAATCATTGAACTGACTAGTTCGGCCCGTATTCTTCCAAAGCAGATAACCCAGTTGGATCGGATAGCATAACGAATCAATCTCATATTTTCTTTCCCATACTCCTGGGCTCATCTCCGTTAGATCCTCCTGATGACCATTCCCATTTTCTTCTTCATTAAACGCGTTCGCATAAGGGTCAAGCTGGATGCAGGCGAACTGTCTTTGTACAAGTCCCTCAATCATGTCGGCAATATCTTCATCCTCGGAAGCAAGGATTAGGAAAGGTCTAACCTGAGCGGCCGAGTCCCGCAGCCACATCGCTGGGATATCTCCGGTAATGACAAAAGTGGTACCATTCGCCATTCGTTTCAACGTTGTATTCCAGGTATTAGCCATACATTTCTCGAACATCTCTGCTAGTTTTGGACGATCATTCAGCTGGACCTTTACATTAGATGCCAGTTTCTTCATCGACTCAGGGATTTCTCTGGTTGCTTTCAGTTATAATACCCCCTTTTTTCTTTTTCCTTTGAAGCGCTTTCACAAATTAGTATATTGTCATGTAGTTAGTATGTCAATATGTTTATTTATTAATAATGATATATCAATAGTTATGTAATGATAAACATCTATCTAAAACAAACAAAAAACCTATCCCAAAAGATAGGTTTTCATAGCAACTAATTTATGGATAATCGTATAAAATTATTTAGAATTGGATGATTTAGCAGGACCTGTGGATTCACCGGAAATCAACTTAGCTTCCAGCATTATCTTGTTCGATACAGCCTGGCCGTTCATAATTTGCAATACATTTTCAACTGCGAGTCGCCCCATTTCTTCTTCATTCTGCCGCAAATGAGTGAACGAATAACCCGAGCCGAGTGGAGTTGGCGGACTATCAAAGCAAATGATCGAAATATCCCCCGGAATCTGCAGCCCAAGCCGTTCAACCGCAGTTCTAGCCAGCAGAGCAATATTATATTCCACAGCAAAAAGCGCCGTTATTGTTGGATTCTCTTGTATATGAGAAACCAGCCGTGAGATATCGTGTTCAATATTTGCATCATTAAAGGAATTAGGTAATGTTGAAGTTAAATCACTAACCCACAACCCCTTATCTACAGCTATCCCCCGCTCCGCATGCGCTTGAATAAATCCCTCCACCCGCTCCTCAAGAGCTGTCGTATCCGCTGGAGGCGGAGAGAGGAAAGAGATATGAGTATGCCCGAGATCAAATAAATACTCCGTCCCTTTAAGTGCAGCCTGTATGTTATCCGTGCCTATCGAAGCAGCAGCTACTCCTTTCAGATGGCGATCTACCAAAACTAAAGGGAAGCGCCCAATCACCAATTTTAGAATCTCAGCATTAAAAAATTCGCCTTGAGCCGGAAAAACAATCAGACCATCTACACCTAGGCTAAGCAACTTCTGAATAGACTGTTCCTCGTTCTCTGGTACGCCAAATGTTCTTCGTAGAACGAGGAAGCAATCATTATCACGGGAAGCCTGTTCCATCCCATAAATCAAGCCTGTTCCATAACTGTTGCCAAAGTCGGTAATAATCAGACCAATCGTTTTTTCCTCATGATTAAAGGAATTAAAAACAGTCCCGTCGGAGATCGTCTCAGAAGACATAGCTGAATCTAAGTAGTCAACTGCCGGATCAGCCACAAACGAACCCCTTCCCGGTTTTCTCACAATCAAATGCTCGGCGGCTAACATTTCCAGAGCTTTTTTACTCGTAATCCGACTTACATTATAGGTTTCGGCCAGCTCTTTTTCTGAAGGAACTCGCTCCCCTTGTCCATAGGATTTATTAACAATAAGCTGCTTTACTTCATCAAATATTTTTTCATACATCGGTTTGGATGACGTTGTCTCATTCATAACTTTCGTTATCTCCTGACTCTAATTTTTTCATCTTTATACATAATAATATATCATGATATATTAAGTTTGTCGACATTTGAACGGAAGCAGGTAAAAAAAGAGGGAGGAAGGAAGTATAGCTTAAAGTGGAAAAATTCTAAGATTCGTATAGAAACAGAGATAAGGGGCTGTCCCAAAAGCCAAGTAATAGCTTCGGGGACGCCTCCTTTTTTTGAGTCGGATTAACGTGTGCACTTAAGTGGACGCTGCATGAACGGACCGTTGTTTAAGCGGGAATTGACTCTTGTATCCTTTAAAAACAAACAAAGAAATCGCTCGTTTTGGTAAAATGGAGGTACGACCCAACCCTTCCCAAAGGAGCGATTTCTTTGTACATTCAATATACCATGGACCATTTTTTTCTTGATGAGATCTAGTATCTTCATAGATAATATCAAACCGCACTTCATCTAACAAGTTTTTACACTTTTGTAGATTTGTTCTTTTTTTCAAGCATAAAAAGCTTACACAGGTCTATCGTAAATGGCTGTTCAGATTATATAATAGAGACTATCTGGTATAGAAAGGAAGTTGATTTTTTTATGAAATTTGATGATTACCGCTATGAGCGGCCGGATGTAGAGAAATTCAAGCAAGATTTTAACACCCTGCTGAAAGATCTCAACGACACATCACCACTAGAGGTACAAAAAGCTTCCGTCACTGCCATTAACAAGCTTCGCAATGAGTTTGACACGATGCAGACATTGGTTAGCGTTCGTCATTCTATCAACACGACAGATGAATTTTACAAAGCCGAACAAGAATTCATGGACGAAATCGGGCCTGTCGTACAGGAATACATAACCGACTACTACAAAGCACTCGTACATTCCAAATATAGAGCCGAATTTGAAAAGGAATGGGGTGCGCAGTTACTCCAGCTTGCTGAAGTATCGCTGCGGACGTTTAGTCCGGAAATCATTGAAGATTTACAATTGGAGAATAAACTTTCAACAGAATACTCCCAGCTTATCGCATCTGCCAAGATTCTTTTTGAAGGTGAAGAGCGTACACTGCCTCAACTCGCACCTTTCGAATTGTCTACAGACCGTGATATGCGTAAAAGTGCTTCTGAAGCCCGATTTGGTTTTATGTCCGAACACGAGGCTGAATTTGACCGCATCTATGACGAGCTTGTCAAGGTCCGTGACCGCATAGCTAAAAAGCTTGGGTACAGCAACTTTGTTCAGCTTGGTTATGACCGTATGATGCGTACCGACTATAATGCTGAAATGGTTGCTAATTTCCGCAAACAAGTACTTGAATATATCGTACCCGTCTCCCAGCAGTTAAAGAAACGTCAGACTGAACGACTGGGTCTCGATGAATTGAAATATTACGACGAGAACTTTAGCTTTAAGACTGGGAACGCTACACCTAAAGGGGATCCAGACTGGATTGTAGCTAATGGTAAGAAGATGTACAAAGAACTCTCACCTGAAACGGATGAGTTTTTCAACTTCATGCTAGACAATAATCTGGTGGATTTAGTAAGCAAAAAAGGAAAACAAGGCGGCGGATATTGTACCTATTTTAGCCAATACCAAGCCCCTTTTATTTTCTCGAATTTCAACGGAACCTCTGGGGATATTGATGTCTTAACTCACGAAGTGGGTCATGCGTTCCAGGTGTATGAAAGCCGCAATATTAATGTACCAGAATATGCTTTTCCAACCTATGAAGCATGTGAGATTCATTCCATGAGTATGGAATTTTTCGCTTGGCCTTGGATGAATTTGTTCTTTGAGGAAGATGCGGATAAATACCGCTTTAATCACTTATCTGACAGCCTTCAGTTTATTCCTTACGGGGTATCTGTCGATGAATTCCAACATTTTGTTTATAGCAACCCTGACGCAACTCCTGCTGAACGCAAGCAAGCTTGGAGAGACATCGAGAAGAAATACTTACCACATCGTAATTATGAAGGTAACACTTATCTGGAACAAGGGGGGTTCTGGCATAAACAAGGCCATATCTTTGCCTCGCCATTCTACTACATCGACTACACACTAGCTCAGCTATGTGCCTTCCAATTCTGGAAACGTTCGAACGAAGATTTCAAATCTGCTTGGAGCGATTATTTGGAGCTATGCCAAGCTGGTGGAAGCAAGTCCTTTATCAAACTAGTTGAACTAGCGGGTCTGACTTCACCATTTGAAGACGGCTGCATTAGCTCCGTTATTGGGGATATTGAAGGTTGGCTAAACAGCATTAATGATAAAGAGCTTTAATCCATCCTCTGATAAGCTCATCACAAAAAAAGCAATCCTTGCCTTAGGGCTTGGATTGCTTTTTAAAATGGAATGATCCAACTTCACCCATCTATGTTATCGATAACGAATCAATATATCTATGGGGTAACGACCCGCATTGCGGCCATATAAGGCTAAGCCTCTCCCCTCTGTTTGAAGCTCCAAACGGAAAGTACGATTGCGGTCTAGTCTAGCTGCTAACTGCCCCGGTACACTTACTTTACACAGATAGCCGTAAGAGCCCGCCTCATCCAACTTATTCGCTAATGGCTGATAATGCCAAGATAATACACCTCGGCTGTCGGCCGGATCATCCGGCAAATAGAAGGAGCCAATCCGTTGACCTTCTATCAGAACATTCACACATGAAGGATGACGTTCTTCGTCGGTCATATAATACGTATTCGGATTATACTCCACCCTGGCATCAGCACCGTGCATGAGATCAAGTCCCATTTCATTTTGTTTTGCACCTTCAAGATTTCGAGCCAATACTCGCTTTGCGCTAGCTTCGAACATGATTTCGATCTCGCCAATCATCTTTTTCTCCACACCATCTGGAAGAGTTATATCATATGCATAATGGCCTTGCCCAGCCCCATTGATTTTTGCGCACTGAATAGCTTCCCATTGTTGTCCAAAATTGTGTTCTTTATACGCATCCACAGGGATATTAATACAATCTCCATCCCCTTCAAACCTTACACTCTGATTACCGCTTCTAACATCAAACGTAATGAAGTTGCGTGTAATTACCTCATCCTTATTATTTATCAATGAAACTGCCAGCACTGCAACTGCGTCCTGATCAGGCATAAGGACATAAAGAGGAGGTAAATCTGCTACTCCATATCCGTCCCACTCCACTGACATATGCTCACTTTGTGAAACAACTCGTGTTCCCAAATTGTCGTACCAAAGTTCCCATTTTATCTTTAAAAGCTGTCCATGATATTTATCTGAAAAACTGGAACGAAGAAGGGGAACTTTAACTTCAGCCTTTGCGTTTACTGTCTGGCATGGCGGCGCATCGATCACGATGAAGTCCGGCGAATGCAAATCAGAAATCGTCATCCCAGGAACAAAGGCATCATAACCAAAATCTTTATCGCTACCGTCTAACCGATAATAACCATTGAACTCGTTCGTAACATCACGAAATTCGGTAAATACGAAACCACATAGCTTATCATGCCGCCGGAATTCATTCATCATATAGCGATAATGCCATGCTAAATCACTGTCCCCTGCCCCGCCTTCGATACCCCATACGTTTCCACATTCACTGTTCATCAACGGGGCATCAGATTGTACATTACCTCCGATACAGTTAAAGTCTGAACCCGGAAAAGTTTTGTCTACAACCTCATTCAAATGAGATCTAAGCTGATCATAACCATTAATGTAGAAATGCCAAGTATTGATATCAGATTCCACATGATCATAGTTACATGGTGAGTTATCTTCAACGATTCTAGATGGATCCAGCCGTTTTGCCCAATGATATTTTTCCCGAACCCATTCCTGTGTTTCTTTAAGATAGCTGTTCTGCTGCTCTACATCACTCGTCAGACTAGTGTCCTGAGCGTTCGTCTTCAAACCCCATGTCTCGTTAAACATTACCCAAGAAAAAATCGATGGATGATTATAGTCTCGTTCAATAATCTCAAGTGCTTCACATTCATACGCAGCACGTGCTTTTTCATCCGGATTTCCCCAAAAGCAAGGCATGTCCTCCATCACCAAAATACCTAGTTTATCCGCCCAATATAGTTTGCGTGGTTCCTCTGGCTTGATATGAATACGCACAAAGTTCAGTCCCAAACGTTTCATTAGATAGATTTCATCCCGCATGTCTTCATCAGTCGGATAAGTGAAATAGCCCGTTTTGTGATAAGACTGGTCAAGGGTACCGTTTAAATAAATCGGCTTGCCATTAAGGGTAATCCAGCGATAACCACGCTCATCATAGCGTACAGTTTGGATTTCTCGAACTCCGAAATAAGTGCTGACTGTGTCTGTGCCAAAAGATCCGCTAAGCTGTAGTTCGCCTTCGTACAAATAAGGTGTATCTGGACTCCATAACATTGGATCTGTTATATGGATAGAGAGCTTAAATTCATTCTCCCCTGCGGTAAGATCAATGTTCTCAGTATGCAATATAGAATTCTCTGCGAATTTCAGCGTGAACTCTGCCGATCCATTTTCTTGTGCAAAGATTCTTGCAGTCACATTCACTTGCCCATCAATAGTGGTCACAAACTTAGCATCTTTCATATAAGTCTGGGGCCGAGATTCTAGCCATACGGACTGCCAGATTCCGCGAATTTCTCCATAACCTTGTTTGCCACGGGCTTGGTAATCATGATCGAAGTCCTCTACTCTAACGACAATTGTATTGTCTAAATCTTCAACCCAGTACTGAGTAACTTCGAACTCAAATGAACCATATCCACCTTGGTGTGAACCAACATGCACTCCGTTTATCCAAACGTCACATGAATAATCTACTGCCCCGAATCGCAAAAATAGTCGTGTCTGTGAGTCGATAGACTGCCATTTCAAAGTCCGCCGATACCATCCTATCCCTTTATGATCACTGCCAATACCTGATAATGAACTTACCCATGAAAAAGGAACAGTAATCCTCGAACTGTAAGTGATTTCTGAATTGGAATACCAATGTTCGCTAATTCCTTCGTTGCTCGGATCAAAGCTAAATGACCATTCCCCATTCAAATTCATCCATTCGTTGCGCTGCCAATGTGGATGCGGATGTTCGGGACGAGGAATCGGAAGACTCTCAACATTCAGTACGGGAGTTGTCATGATATGAGCACAGCCTTTCAAAATAAGAAGTTGAGCTCATTTTAGCATCAGTATATAAAATTCGCAATGTATATTATAATTTTACAATATATAAACTTCAGTGTACAATATCCTCAACCTATCCTAACGAAAAGGAATATAACCCATGAATGATATTTCGCAAGAAACGATACGCTACCCTGCATCACGCATCTTAGATGTTGCTAAAGCACTTTCTGGAGATGTCAGAGTCCGCATTCTTGAAGCCCTTGGTGACAAGCCTATGAGTGTAAGTCAATTGGCCGAGACACTTGGTGTAGCTCAACCTACAATTTCAATCAATGTACAGACCCTTGAGCAAGTTAACTTAATCTCATCTACACAAGGTGCAAATCGTGAGAAAATATGCGCGGTCACCTGCCGATCCATCCATCTCGATCTTCCTTCGAAGTTAGGTGATGGTCTGCATCAAACGGAAGAACTACATATGCCCATCGGGATGTTCTCCCACTGCTCTATTCAACCCTCTTGTGGTATGGCAGGAAAAGACGGCGGAGTCATCGGTTCTCAGGATGATCCTCGGGTATTCTACATGCCGGAAAGAGTTGATGCATCTCTCTTATGGTTCGCTGACTCTGGCTATGTCGAATACTATTTTGCCAATCCACTACCCCCAGGTGTCGAGCTTGATGAGATCCGGATTTCTGCTGAGGTTTGTTCTGAAGCACCTGCATTCCGAGAAAATTGGGCAAGTGACATCACATTAACTATAAACGACTTACATGTCGGTACTTGGACTTGTCCATCCGATTTCGGTAACCGGAAAGGAAAGTTAACACCCGAACGTTGGAAGAGTGGTACAGAATATGGAATGCTGACAGAGTGGAGTACCTCAGAACAGGGTAGCAAAATAAATGGAATTGCTTCTTCCCCTACTACAATTAGCTCACTAAAGCTGGCATTCAATGAGCCCATTCGAGTACGCTTTGAGATTCGCGAGGATGCCCCCAATAGACGAGGCCTGAATTTATTCGGAAGTGGTTTCGGAGACTACTCACAGGATATTATCCTGTCGTTTGTGCGTCGTTCAGTATCGGGTACATGATAACACGGAAGAATTGTACACCTGAAACCAGTGAGGATCTAAAGCTTCAGGTGTGCAATTGGACGCTTTTTTCTTTACACACCAATTACATACGCTTATCTTCAGCTTTTTTGATATTCTCAGCCACTCTAAATTTCACGATCTTACTAATTAATTCATAGGGCATCGGCTGATTAAGTGGAAATTGAATGGATCCTTTTGCACCTTTATAGACGGATAGTTCTTCCCTAAAAGCCTCAATCCCATTAGGTGTTGGATAAAATCCAATATGGTTTTTGAAAGCTGCAAAATGCACCAGATTTCCGTGCAGTGCAAAAGTAGGCATCTGATAACTAATCTTTTCTTTTGCATCAGGTGCCGCTTCTTTGATCACTTTTCTTATTGTATTAAGGATTTCTTGAAGCTCCAGTGGAAACTTGGAAATATAGTCATCGATCGATTCATACGTGATTTTACCTTCCATGTTAAGTCCCCTCACTGTTTCTAGTCACATTTAACTTTGATGAAGTGCTGCCAATGCTTCGTCTTCAGTACTCTTGAACAATATTTTATTCCCCTGATTGCATTCATAAATAAAATCATTCAGACTTTTACTATTATAGCCAGTAAATTCTCCCACAATAGCAACTCGCATCTGGTAGTTTGTATACTTTTGAAGAATCTCTCCGGCAAGCCCCGTCTTTAACTCAAAAAAATCATCCGTGATTTGCTCTTTTCTTAGAATCATTTTATCGCATTCTTGATATCTAACGTTCGCCATTAGATCCAATGCATCATTTACATTATTAATTACAATGCCCTCGCTGGAAATCAAGGCTACTGTTGAATTGTCTTTACGGTTTAATGTGATTTGCATTCAAATTGCTCCTTTTTCGATAAGAATCTCTTTTACATTGTGGTTTTCTTGTTGGATGGCTATTGCTAATACGGATTCACCACCTTCAATTTTAGCATGGACGTCAGCTCCGTGTTCGATTAACAAGCGTATCAGCTCCACATTATCCGAATGAAAAGCTGCAGAATGCAAGGCAGAATGCCCATCGCTATCAAAAATATGTGTTTGAGCACCCTTGTTCAATAGCAGCTGGATAACTCCCATATCCCGCTCCCCAGCAATCGCAGCATGAAGTGCAGTATTGGAAGGAATATAGCTAAGCTTAGAGTGAGACACAGCATCAACGTTAGCTCCAAAGTCTAATAACACCTGCACCGCTGCTTCTTTGCCAAAATGTGCTGCATATCCCAAAGGGGTAAGTCCCACATTATTTTCCGTATTCACCAGAGCCGGATGGGATTCTAGAATTTGTTTTAGCCGTACAGCATCACCTTGTTGTGCCGACTGAAAAACTTCATTAATGCTTTGCTGTAATTCCATTAGATTTCGCCTCTTTTCGATTGATCTGATAAACGATCTAGTTTATTTTTTCTGGATAGTTAAACCATTCTCCTGCTAAAAAAAGAAAAGAGTATTCATTCGAAGGTTATCAAATGAATACTCTTTCTTTTCAATGTTTATTGTAAGTCAATTATTAAATTAAATCAGACTTTTGAAGAAGACGTTTAACGATTGCAGCAACCTCAGCTCTGGTCATATCATTTTTAGGAGCAAGCACATTGCTGCTTCGTCCCATGATTACGCCTGCCTGTAAGCAATCAGTAATTGCGCTAATCGCCCAGTCAGATGCTTTGCTGGCATCGGTATATGGGTTCAAGAATCCTTCAGTGGATTGATTAGGAAGCTTAGCTTTTAACGCTGTGATTTTCATTGCTTTGGCGATAATTAGCATCGCTTGTTCACGGGTAATTTGGTCATCAGGGCGGAACATGCCGTCTTCAAAACCATTAATTAATTGATAGGCATATGCAGTATTGATCGCACTATTATACCAATCCGTAGTCTTAACATCTGCAAATGGTGTTGCCGCTTGATTCAATTCAAGTCCGAGGCCTCGTACAACTATTGCCGCAAACTCTGCACGGGTAATCGCTTGGTCAGGCGTAAATTGGCCATTGCCAGATCCCTCGATGACTAATCTGGAACCCATATCATTCACTGCATCTTTTGCCCAATGATTAGCAACATCGTTAAATTCAAGTGGATGCCAGATAACAGAGTAAGTGCCGGCACTAAGGCTGTTAATTGTAGCAAAATATTTACCATCAATGACTTCCACTTTAGTAGGTACATGGTGCACTGTGCCATCAGCATCAACATATACACCCGTTGTAATCTTGTTCGGGTCCATTCCCTCCGGAATAGCAATGGTACGTTTTACGTACGTATTAAATTGAGATAGTTCAATACTCTTATCTCCGTAAATACCTCTAGCCGTAAAGTTCACCGGTGCCCCGACTAATGAAAATGATCCGTTTTGCGCAGCAGCTCCTAATGCTTTAACTTGATCAGCAGTTGGTGCGCTGATTTCAATCTGTATTTTAATATCTTGTAAAGCTACAGATTTGCCAATCTGCGCAGATAAGGCATCAATATCAATCTGCCCGGCAGGCAGTGTAAATGTCGCATTTCCGGCTTTGATTTCAAGTACTGCTTGATTTCCCTGCATATTTTTAACCATTTGTCCGTTTAGTTCGCCAACAATAACATCAGATTTACTAGTGGCAGTGATAGAAACCACAGCACCTTTACCTTCAGCGGCGAGCTTGTCTTCCAGCTTCTTCTGGTCTAAAGCAATGGTAGTTAGCGTTTGATCCTTCCGTTTACCATTGGTCGCGGACCCGACACTTTCCGCTTTACCATTAATTAGAATGGAAGCATCATTTGCCAAAGGTGCCGGCGTTGCTGATGGGGTTGGTTGTGAAGGAACATCAACACTGGATGGAGCGCTCGGGATGACCGCATTGGACGCCACAGAGAATTCGCTGAATCCAGCCTTATTGATGGCCTGTACCGTGAAGGTGTAGCTTGTACCATTCGTCAAACCACTGATCGTAAGCGGACTTCCCGTTCCCGTAACCGTCAATCCTCCTGGAATAGCCGTGACAATATACCCTGTGATCTCACTCCCGCCATCGTTAGCTGGTGGCGTAAAGGTGATGATCGCTTGACCATTCTCTGCGCTTGCAGTGATAGATGTTGGAGCACTCGGTGCTGTAATTGGCCTCACAGGCGCTTTTACATGTACTGTTGTTGAAGCCGTATAACTTCCATCTTTGGTCGTAGCCGTGATGATGGCTGTTCCCACACCCACCGGAGTAATTACTCCATTCACAACCTTAGCTACCGTCTCATCGCTGGAACTCCAAATCACGTCTGGATCCGTTGCGTTTGCAGGCTCTATTGTCGCTTTTAGTGTTCCATCAGCTTCACCAGCAGTTAAATCGAGCGTCTCCTGATCTAACCTCACCCCAGTCACATTCACAACTGGTGGAATGGGTTCACTTACATGTACTGTTGTTGAAGCTGTAAAACTTCCATCTTTGGTCGTTACTGTGATGATTGCTGTGCCCACACCAACTGGAGTGACTACTCCGTAAACAACCTTGGCTACTGTCTCATCACTAGAGCTCCAGATGACACCCTTATTCGTTGCATCGGCAGGTGCCACTGTCGCTTGTAGCGTTTCATCGCCTTCTCCAACTGTTAAATTAAGTGTGGCCTGGTCTAACGTTACTCCCGTTACGATAACGATAAGTGGTTTAGGGGCTGCCACATTAACGGTCGTTTTAGCCGTAAAGCTACCATCTTTAGTCGTCACGGTGATCGTTGCTGTTCCTTTACCCACCGGAATGACAACACCGTTCACTACGGTTGCGACAGTTTCATCACTGGAGCTCCAGATTACATCTTTATCCGTTGCATTCACAGGTTCAATTGTAGCATGTAGTAAGGCATCCGCTTCACCAGCAGTTAAGTCTAGCGTCTCCTGATCAAGCTTCACTCCAGTTACGTTCACAACTGGTGGGATTGGAGCACTCACAGTAACTACGGATGTAGCCGTATAACTTCCATCCATAGAGGTTGCTGTGATCGTTGCTGTTCCAATACCTACCGGTGTCACCACACCGTTCACAACGGTCGCAACCGTTTCATCACTGGAGCTCCAAATTACTGTTTTGTTCGTGGCATTAGCAGGTGCGATGACAGCTTTCAATGTATCTCCCGCTTCTCCCTCTGTTAACTGGAGTGTTGTCTTATTCAAGGTCAATCCGGTTACGATGACATCCCCCACATCGTTTACCGTCAAGTTAAAGGTGTAAGTGTTGCTTAATTTCCCATCATCTACTTTGACAGAAATCACACTAGTACCGAAAGCATTTACCGCCGGTGTAATTTCTAACGTTCGTTGCTCACCACTTCCACTTACCTTCAGGCCACTATTCGGAATTAAAAGAGTATTTGAGGAGGTAGCGGATACTTGTAGGTCATCTCCATCTACATCAATGACCTTAAAAGATCGTGATACCGACTTATTTTTGTCCGTTGTAGTATTTCCCATGAAGCCAGTGTCTTGCTTCCAGCTTGCTCCCGTAATTGTTCCGTTCTTACCTGCAGTGACCAGTGTATTATAAGCAACATTACCATCATTACTATTCGCTAATTTATAGTTTAAAGCCAGATTAGGCTCCGTCCCTTTCAAATCGACGTTCATTTCGCGCACAATGTCACTCTGAGTTTTGGCTTTACTCCAGAATCTTACGTCTCTCATTCCACCGTTATAGTCTCCGTCCTGTCTCCAAGTACTTTTACCAAGCCAATTGTTCGGACGCGCAACGTTTCCAACCGTACTTAAATCCATAGGTCCTTCTGCTTTAAGAACGCCATCCCAATAAATACGTCCCTTTTTCTGAGTGTGATCATAAACAATCGCGACATGAACCCACTTGGAAATCGGAAAATCTTCAGCGACATTAATGTCTCCTTTATTGGTGTACGCGGTGAAGTTCATTTTTTTTCCGTTAAAGCCTACAAAAATATTGTGGTCTGCCTCACCGATTGAAGATTCGAAAAATCTCATCCATGTATTAAAACCATTGACCTTCAAAAATCCTTCAACTGTAAAAGAGTTCCCATAAATACGTTGATCCGGGAACGACACATAATCCCCGCTACCGTCAAAACTAAGATAGTCCCCACCATTCAGTTCTGTCAGATAAGGTGCATCGTTCACTGGGTTTACAGTAATTGTGGCAGTGCCTAAATCTGGATTGAATGCGGCAGAAACTGTGGTATTCGCATTTTTTTGATAATTTTGATAACCGGCTACTGTAGTATCCCATAGCTTAAAGCGAATGGAAGCTTGTCCGTTCCAATCTTTCCCTGGGACAAAACGTATTTTCTCCGATTTCAGCAGCAGAAAAGCTTTAGTGTCCGACACCGGCTCGATATTATACCAGATATTTCCTTGTGTGTTGTAATATTGCCAGGCCCCATTGGTATTATCAAAAGATACCACAGCAATCCCTGTTGTCGCTGGATCGGTTACCTTCGCTGCCAAAAGACTTGACACAACAACGCCCGCGTTGGAAGTATCATCTTCATTAATGGACGGTATCACTACTGGGCTATTCTCGAGCCAACCAAAGCTCGATTTTGCACTCATGATTTGAGGATGGATCGGCCCCACACCTTGCACCACAAGTCCAGTGGCTAACGAAATACTAATGCCTATTTTCATAAATGATGGCTTCAAACTCTTTTTCCCCCTCTAGCTTAAATCATGTCATCATTTCGACAATAATCGAGAGTATTATACAAAATTATGATAAACGAAAAATAAACAAAAAAAGAACCCTCGAAATCTAATCGATTCGTCGGTTCTCTTTTTCTTATACTAATTCATCATCTTCTTAATCAACGCTTTGAGCTTAGGATCAGGTGAAGTTCCAAGCTCCTGTTGAAGGGTCTCTTCCAATTGCCCATATCGCCGATAGGCTTCATTCATTCGCCCTAGTTCAATATATAAATGGATGATTTCCTGATGGATATCTTCCCTCAAGGGGTCCAATTTCAATATTCTCTCAAAGTAGTGCAGAGATGGTTGAGGTTCGTTCTGCTCCATGTGAAATCTACCAGCCAGTTCCAGCAGTCCAATAAAATCCTGTTCAAGACGGAGTGTCTTCCCACTGGCCCAATCGTATGATTTTCCTTTGAGAAAGGTTCCCGTATACAATGTTTCCACTAGATTGAACCATGCTGAATTTCTTTTCAAGACATGTCTAATTTGCTTCAACAATCGCTCAAATTCATACAAATCACAATAAACACTGCGTTCATCTATACTAATTTCATTTCTACTCGCCTTTATTACACTAGGACCGATTGCTTTTCGAATATAATATAAGGTAGAGTTCAGATTTTTGAGCGCTTTTTCAGGTTCCAGCCCGCTCCATAAGGTGTCGATAATTTCTTCACGGCTAACGGTTCCTTTACTAACCAAAAAAGCAAACAACTCTTCGGTTTTTGGACTTCTCAACTTAATGGGCTCTCTGTCTTGCGTCCGGCGGTATATCTTTAGTCCATTAAATAAAAGCACTTCCATAACAGGCTGAACCGTCACTCCTCGATTTATTTTTTTGATCTTATCCAGAGTTTTAGTTAATCGCTGAGCAGTTACAGGCTTCAACAGATAATCGACAGCACTCAGTTCGAAGGCTTGCAGTGCGTACTCGTCATACCCTGTAACAAAAACCACATCAATCGATTCATCTAGTTCATGTAAAAAGGCAGAAAGCTTCATTCCATTCGTGTCAGGCATAGAAATGTCCAAAAATGCAACATCAATCGAATTTCCCTTTACAAATTCATAGGCTTCTGTCGGATCCAGAAAAGTACTGTATACTTCAATCTCACCACTCTGAGACAATATTCTTTTTAACCGCTTAATTGATAGTTCTTCATCATCTACGATAATAGCTCGAAGCATGTGTCAACCTCCTACCCGCTTGCTATGCTGTTTGGGGATGTCAAAAGAAACCCGTGTACCTTTTCCTTCAACACTTTCAATACAAACACTTTTTCCATAAAGAAGTTTGATGCGCTGACTGATATTCCACAGCCCTACGCCTCTTTTATCTACATCTGATCGCATAATCTCCTTCAGCTTGTGCTCGCTCATTCCACATCCATCATCTTCTACAACAAAGCTGACCACAGCAAGATCCGACGACTCTTTCACAGCTATAGTGACCTTACCTCCGCGTAAATTGGACATCAGTCCATGTCTTATAGCATTTTCCACTAATGGTTGTAAGATCAGTGGAGGAATCCGGTTATCTGAATTTGCGGTTATATCATATTGGACTTGTAATCTCGAACCAAAGCGCACTTTTTCAATATTAACGTAAGCTTTAACCAGTTCTAGCTCACTCTCCAGGGTCGTTAACGAATCCAACTGTTTGAAATCAAAGCTACTTCTCAAATACTGTGATAGCTCCAGTGTTAATTCCTCAGCCTGCTCAGGTTCTTCCACACATAATGCAGCAATTGAATTCAGGGCATTATACAAGAAATGAGGTTTAATCTGAGAACGTAAAAAGGCGATTTCGGCATCTTTTGCCATTTTCACGGAAGCTCTCAATCGGGTCAGACTTTTCACTCGCGCCATTAGCTCCTCCGCTTCAAACGGTTTCCCCACATAATCATTTGCCCCTTTGTCCATGGACAATTTCATATCGGTAAGTCTGTTTTTCGCCGTTAACATTAATACAGGGAGCTCAAAGGCAGTGAACCTTTCTCTGATCTTTTGCAGCACCTCATAGCCAGAAATATCAGGCATTGTAATGTCCAGAACAACCAGGAAAAAGTCTGAATTCTTCGATAGCTCATCGAGTGCCAGCTGCCCGCGGTTCACGACAACAATGGGATATCCCTCTAGCTTGAACAAGTTGATCATCGATTGAAGGTTAGCAAAATCATCGTCCACGACCAAGATCGGTTCATTGATTTTACCTTTAATATATACGGGGTACTCCTGACGAGGGAAGACAACCTCTCTATAAGGAAGTGTCTTTTCAACCATTGGACCCGTGATTTGATTAGATAACTTCTCCCAGCGTGGAAGGGTAAAAATAAAAACCGAACCTTTACCTATATTAGATTCCACTCTAATGTTCCCACCATGTAACTCCACTAACTTTTTGGTAATGCTGAGTCCAAGACCTGTTCCACCATGACTATGGATTTCAGCTTCGTCCACCTGCTCAAAGGCCCTAAAAATACGTTTTTGCATATCCGGTGCAATTCCAATTCCCATATCTGCTACACGAACTTCAACCCATTCATGCATAGCTCTTGCACTAATATGTATTTCACCTTGCTCCGTAAATTTAATCGCATTATCTACCAAGTTGTGCAAAATCTGAATCAGCCGATTTCCATCCGCATGCACCGTAGGGAAATCTGGAGCAACACTGTTTATGAGCAGGATCGACTTTTCTCCGAGCAGGAACGAATGAATACCGATGACAGAATCAACTACAGCTTTCAGATCTAACGTGCTTTTATATAATGTGATATCTCCATGCTTCATTTTAGAATAATCGAGCAATTCGTTTACCATATAAGTTAATCTTCTGCCACTTCCCAAAACGATCGCTAGATTCTGCGCTTGCCTGTCGGTAACTGGACCTTCAACCCCATTAAGAAGTGTAGCGGTAATATTCACTATGGCATTCAATGGTGTTTTCAGCTCATGAGAGGTGTTGGAGAGAAACTCATCTTTAATTTTGTCCAATCCAATTAGCTGGTTTTTCATTTCGTCTATCGTATGATAAGCCTCGAAAAAACGGAGAACAATTAGTACGATCATAATGATATTAAAAGCAACAATGTAGAACTGTCCAAGCCAAAGATTCTCTTTCATCGAAAGCGCAAACAGAATAATGTCTATGGAGTACAGATTAATAGCAAGAATCGCCAAGAACAGCAGCAACGATTTGATCCGATTTACTTCTGCGCTTCTAATATACAAGAGAGCCACTCTAAACAACATCCAAATTAACATCAATTCATATACAAAAATCACATACGAAGAGAAGACCGTATAAGTACAAATAGGCAGAATCACTACCAGAATTATAAAGCTGCCTAGTATAATCGTTACGGCTTGCGCAAGTTTTAAAGAGATTATGCTTTTCTGCATTTGGTAGAAAAATATAGCCAGAACAATAAAACCCGATATGGAGGTAATATCTTTCACTTTGTATAAGACAATAAACGAAAGGTTTGGGAAAAACAGTAACAGCGAACGTTCTCCAATCAATCCATGATAAATCGCGAGCACCAAACAAATAATAGCAAACACTAATAAGGAGTAGTCCTTCTTACGGTATAACGCAGCCGCTACAAAGCAGATAACAAAAATAAGGGATAACGTTCCCAAAATTGCAACTGTGCTAAATTCACGAGCCATACTCTTCTGCTGGTTCTCCATCATCGCGGCTTCTTCGCCAAAAGTCAGAGATACGGGAATGCCTGCATTTACATATTCATAATTAGACACTTGAATGATGATCTCAACATCACCCTTTTCAGATGAAAACAGCCCAACCTGCGGAATATTCCCCGACTTGTAATCGGCTGTACTCATAGCTGGCTTTCCATCCTCAATCAGTAGATGTCCATTCGCATATATCGCACTTGAAAAGCGGATGTTCGTTTTTTTTATGGCAAATACACCGTTTACAGGTACATTTTTCAGCACCATCCGATAAGTAGCAGAACCAAATTTAGGTAATGGTTCCCCATCAATCACTTTGCCATTCCACTGTGAAGGGACCTCCATCCATGCTGAAGGAACTGGTTTTTCTGTGTTTGCTCCTATAAAATGCTCAGGCGTTAGCAACTGGTTCCAATAAAATTCCCACTCACCATCTAGTTTGATAATCTCTTGTTCTTGGTAATCCCACGTTGAAAGATCCATACTACCCTTCTGAACTTGCAGGTGATTCGCATGCCGATCGTTGTCTATAAAAACGGATAGCGGTATTGTTGCTATCGAGATGAAAGCGATTAAATAAATAAGTAACGTCCTTTTGAGCATCGTAGGCCCCTTTTCTATGGAGAAGTAAAGCTGCAGCAAACGCTTGGGGCATCGTGCACACTTGGAATAAATAGAATAGATAACGATAGATAATTCTATAAAATTTTCTATTTTCCTTCATGTTTCGACAAAATAATGGAATGGCGATTATCCTCTCCCTGACCATGACAGAGAAAAGGCCGCACTCTTTAGTAGAATGGTGTTAGAATTTCCTTCACCCTATTGATTTGCTTTTTTTAACAAGTAACAGATTATCGGATTTTTTCGATAGAAGAAACACGGCGATATCAAATAAGGGTGACTTTAACATACCCTCCGTATTCGTATTTTTTAAAAAGAGAAACGGCGGCTTTGATTGTTATTCAAAACCGCCGTTAGGCTATCTTTATTTTGTTTAGGCGAATAGTTTAGGCGAATAGTTAAGCTGAATAAATAATTATCAGTAAGCATTTCACCATTTTACCGTCGCGAATTTGCCAATAGACCGTAACCGTTTCAGTTCTGTTTCTTCAAAGCATAAGCCTTTCTGTTTATTGTCGTCTGCGTCAATAAAGGGAACTTGAATTTTACCATGCTCCAAGTCAATATGAATAACCTCTACCGCCGTCAAAGCAATAGGATTTGGGCGCATCGGCGACCTTGTGGCAAAGATACCCATAGTTTCAGGTGCGCCTTTGTATGGCTGTAGATAATTCTTGCCATAATTCTCCCTCTGCATAGTAATTCGGAATTATTTTACGCAAGGATAAAACGGCATAACTGGGTATGGCTTTTATCGAAATATTATAGTACATTTCTTTCTTTTGCCCTAATATTTCTATTTTTGCCAATTTAATTTTCCTTAACTTTTCTTGTTCATCTTGAATAACTTTTTCTATTTCAGCGTATTTGTTATCAAGTTGCTTTATAAGTGATATATCATTATTTTTATCAAGAGCTATTGCAATTTCCGCAACATTAAATCCACTATCTCTAAGATATACTATTCTGTTAAGAATGGGTATTTGTTCACTTGAATACATACGGTACCCTGTCCATTTATCAATTTCTTGTGGTTTCAAAAGACCTGCTTCATCATAGTATCGAAGCATACGAATTGATACTTGTGTTAGCTTTGAAAGCTCACCTATTCTAAACATTTTATCACCACCTTATCACTTGAAATTATAAATATTATTTTTTTAACTTCAAGTCGTATCATGTGAAAGCGAAATAATAATAATAAAACTGTAAAGCAGTTGAAAATCAAAAATTCTCTCCAAACACTTTGTCCAACACTTCCGACTCATAAGACACAGCTACTACAAAAAAAGACTATCCCTTCACGTACAGACCACCAACTTGAAGCTGTCCCCGTCTGCACCACTTTGATTTACCTCGCGTTCTGAGCTGCAAAGGTTGCTGTTACAACTGGAAGAGTTGCCGTTACCACTTGCCACAGCGTTACCCCAATTCGTTCCGTCATTCGAGACGTACACCTCATAGCCCCGTGCATCATCCAGATCGCTACCTGTTGAATCCATGACGATCTGGTTAATGCTCTTCACCGCCTTCATGTCCACGTTAAACGATTGCACGGGTACCATCGCCGTTCCGGTACTCCAGCGTGTAGCCATCGCTTCCGCCAGGCGAATTCCGTTCTTGCTCCTCCAGCTCGGTTGATTTGGAACATCACCAGGAATTTCCGACTGATAGAAATATACTCGACCACCATTACCATTCCATAATGTCTGGTATTCATTATGGTGTTCGTTAAACAAAACATAGATCGTCACATTGTTACCATTTACAACAAGACCGTTCTTAGAGATATTAGACGTCCAGCCGGTACCCACACCATGATCCGCACGCCAGATCCAGAGCTGATCAGCAATAACATCATTACTTTTGATCTTTAGACTGATATCATTTTTTCCTGAGAATGCCCCTCCTGTTCTAAAAGTCAGATCGTGAAGTGATGTTGGATTTGCAGCATGATTCAACGCGCTACCGCTAGCTCCAACTTCCAACAGAGAAAGTAAATTTACTGGACTTGCAAAAAGTAAGACCTGCGATCTTCACTCCGCTACATCACTGACTGCCATGTTTGGCTATTGACTTTACCCTTAGGGGAAGGTGCATAGTGGAATTGAACAAACCAACGAAATTCAAAGTTTATATATCATTTGATATCGAAGAAATGGAGATGAGATTGTTGCTTTCTATAGGAGAATTCTCGAGGATATGCGAAGTGTCAACCAAAACGCTGCGGTATTATGATGAAATCGGATTAATTCATCCCGATGAGATTAATCCTGAGAACGGTTATAGGTATTATTCCATCAAACAACTATCAAAAATGCTCTTTATCAACCGTTTGAAATCTTATCAATTCTCTCTGGAAGAAATCAAAGCTATTCTGGAATGGGAGCAGGATCAGTTTGAAGAGAAACTTAGTGCAGTCCTTCATCTCAAAAAAAGAGAAATACAAGAGAAACTACGAACTTACGAATATACGTTAAAGCAAATTAATAGTGATGTTCTAAATTTAGAGAATGGAATATCTATGATGTCCTACCTAAATAAGATAGAAGTGCAACTTGTTGAAACCAAACCAATGCATATTCTTTTCACGCGTCAAATGTTGAGCAGTGATGATTATGCACTCGGATATGGTAACTATTTTAGCAAGCTGTATGAAACCATTGCCACTGAAAAGCTGACCTTGCTGGGCACGCCAATAACCATTTATCACAGTGAGGAATATAATCCTGCCGGGAATGATACAGAGTTTGCCCTACCTATTAAGGAGAATATAAAAGGAACGAGAGAATTATCTGAGGAACTATGTGCGAGGTCGGTTTATAAAGGCCCTTATTCAGAATTGACATCGGTCTATGCGAAGCTCACAGAATGGATAGAAAATGAAGGTTATGAAATGGTGAACTCACCCTATGAAAAATATATAACAGACCCCTCGCAAACTACTGATCCTGAGGATCTTGTTACTGAGGTGTATTTTCCAGTTAAGAAAAGATCGTAGCCGCACTCATCATCACATAAAAATTTGATTAAAGGAGTTATCGATATGCACAAAAACTACCGGCCTACAAAAGACTGGCAAACTTCAGATCCGGCTAGCTTAAAAATGGATGCTGAACAACTTTCAGAACTAGAAGCTAAGATTAAATCCGACTATAGTAATATAAACGGAATTGTAGTGGTGAGCAGTGGATATATTGCCTATGAACAATACTTCAATGGCTATGGCCCGGATGATCTGCATCATGTGGCTTCTGTAACGAAAAGCATCTTATCCGCCCTCATTGGTATTGCCATTGATGCCGGATATATCAAGCATGTTGATCAGAAGGTGCTGGATTTTTTCCCTGACTATGTTCCCGACGATGCTGCTTCCCACCCGCAAAAACAAGAAATCACGATACGCCATTTGCTCAACATGACCGCTCCCTATGCTTTTGAAGACTGGCATGAACCACTGGAGCAACTCTGTAAGTCGTCCGACTGGGTCAAATTCACACTTGATATCCTTGGCCACCGAGGGAATGTTGGTGATTTTAAATATTCCACCGCAGGGGCGCACTTACTGTCGGCGATCATCACTCGTTGCACAGGAAAAAGTGCCCGTGAATTTGGTAACGAGCAATTATTCAGTCCGATCGGTATGACGGAAATCCCGGATTATGAGATGAATTCATTTGGGTTTGATGATTTATTTGGGGTAAATGTGAAGGGATGGGTAGAAGACCCCAATCGTATCACCACAGGAGGATGGGGACTTACGTTGTCTCCACGCGATATGGCGCGCTTTGGTTTATTATATTTGAACCGCGGAAAATGGGAGAACAATCAGATTATTTCGGAGACATGGATTGAAGAATCAACAGCGATGAACCCTAATCATTACGGTTATTTGTGGTGGCTACGCGAAGAAGATGGGATTTACACTTACTCAGCTTTAGGGGATGGTGGTAATGTCATTTGCTGCATTCCAGAAAAAAAACTTGTCGTAGCTATCGCCTCAGAATTCACACTTCAGCCTCGTGACCGGTGGCCTCTGATTAAGGATTGTATAATTCCGTCTGTAGTAGAGTAAAAAAGTAATGTTAGAAACATGCTGGTTGCCACTTCATTAACATCAAGAAGAGCAACCAGCTGTCTACACTCTAAATCATTTTACTTCAAGGAAAAATAATATCTCCTTCGTTGCTGCTTGCATCAAAAAATCCTACTTTGTGTTTTATAGCCAACTCCCGCATCGAAGTGTAAGCTTCGTCAGCTACGGAATACGCGAACGCCGCATAGATGACGGATGTGCCAAGCGAGTAGTCAGTCAACCGGTTATCCGTTCCGGCCTCCTCCATCGCCTCAAAAATCTCATCCTCTACATTCATATTTGGAAATTGCTCGGACAACTCACTATAAAAGCGTTGCAGCGCCTCCGATAAAACTGATGGATCACTATAGGCATGGTCTTCCGACCACTGCACTTGCTGCTCATACCACTTCATAAACGCTGCTCTCTCTTGCGGTGCTTTAGACGTCTCGAACGCCATCAAATCATAGCTCATTTAAAATCCTCCTCTAACCCACCCTAATCGTGCATTTTCAGTTCCTAAAAAGTTTCGGGATTGAAAAAACTTCAATCATTCACTTCAAGTGGTAATTTAATGAAATGGCAATTGTCTTGATTATATATTAAAAATCATCAGATCAATACTATAGAATCACGATACTTATTCACCCATTAAATATCATGTGAACTCTGGTATATCTACAAAAGTAACCACTGGCTCCACTACGCCATGCAATTCAAACAAGATTAGTTCGTTCCCACCTTGACGCAGAAGCGGTGCCGGTATGTAAAGCGTTTTTGTCGGACCCTTCTCCCAGTAGCGACCTAAATTAAAGCCGTTTATAAAAGCTTGACCTTTACTCCATCCGTCCAGCCGCAAAAAAGTATCCTCAGGCTTACTAACTTGAAAACACCCCCGATAGAAAGTGGGCTGCTGACGTTCTTCGCAATCTATCGAAGTGAATGATAATCCTTTAAGATCGGTTAATGGCAAGGAACGAATGGTCCAATCATGCAAAAATTGATAGCCGAGTCTAACGCCACAGGTTATGCCTTTCGGATCACGGAGCAGCGGGCCATAATTTACACGCCCCATGTTCTCCACAAGAATGTCGATTTGCAGTCCCTCAATCGGGATCTCTAGTGAAATTCCTCTCGGATCCCAGCGTTCAACTGTACCGACAAAGCCCCCATTCGCAAATACAAGCGCACGATCGCGTACTTCTTGAAGAACGAGCTCCACATGACTACGCGGTCCACTGATCTTCGTTGAATACAAGATAAATCCATAATCCTGACCCAGTTTCTCCATGGGCTCGGGACATGCTCTACTTTCTGGGTGAGACAAAACGTCTAACTGAGTGAACAGTGGTGCTGCTTCTGTCATCAACACTTTACCATAAGCTTGTGACTTTATTAACGGCGGTAATTCCAGTGGCGGCAACGTCACGTATTTCTCAATTATTTTTCGAGCTGCGTAGAATTTTGCTGTTGGCTTACCAGATTCGTCCAGCAGTGTATCATAATCGTAGCTGGTTACGATGGGCTCATATTTGTCAAAAAGATTTGCCCCATTCATAAATCCAAAATTCGTCCCCCCATGAAACATGTAGAAGTTAACAGAGGCTCCTAGAGCCAGCATTTCATCCAAAGTCTCCGCTACTTCTGATTCGGGGCGGGTATTATGCGGTTTCATCCAGTGGTCAAACCATCCATTCCAGAATTCCATGCACATCAACGGCCCCCTAGGCTGATATTCACGTAATTTAGCAAAGGCTTCCTTTGCCCGTGAACCGAAATTTACTGTGGCGAACACTCCGTCGATCATACCGCCTTGGAGCATATGATCTTCAGCTCCATCTGAGGTGAATAGCAGAACATCCATGCCGCGGGCGATCATTCCTTCTCTCAGATACTTCAGGTAAGTCTTATCACTTCCAAAGCTTCCATATTCATTCTCTACCTGAAGGGCGAGCACAGGTCCACCTTTAGTACTTAACAAAGGTCGCAATCTTGGAAGTAACACATCGAAGTAGGCATCCACCTTAGATAAATAAACCTTATCATTACAACGCAGTTGGATGTTATCGTCTGCAAGTAACCAAGCTGGCAATCCACCAAATTCCCACTCCGCACAAATATAAGGACTTGGCCGCAAAATCACGTGCAATCCGAGCTCTCCGGCGAGCTTAACGAAAGCCTCGATGTCAGCAAAGCCTGCGAAATTGAAGTCCCCTTCCTCTGGTTCGTGTAAATTCCAAGGAATATAGGTTTCAACAGTATTCAATCCGCAAGCCTTCATCTTCAGCAAACGATCCTGCCAATATTCCGGAACGATCCGGAAATAATGAAGCGCACCAGAAAGCAACCGGATAGGTTGTTCGTCTAATATAAAATGATCCCCTGATATGGATAACTTCCGCATAAAATTTCTCCTCCAACGTTGAGATAGGTTATCTCATTATAAGGAATAAAAATAGCAACCCATATGGACGATTCTAATGAAATATATGGAGAATTCATTGGTTGCTAGAGGCTTTTGTAATGCTATACACTATATCCATAGGGGAGTGGTTACGGATGTCAAAAAGAACTCATATTTGGTTAATTACCACAGATCAAATGCGTGCGGACGCACTAGGTATCGAGAATGCTTCCGTACTGACACCTGAGCTTGACAAGCTTGCTTCGGAAGGCACACTCTTCACTGGAGCTTACTGCGCTAGCCCCGTTTGTACGCCCTCACGTTCCTCCATTTTTACTGGAAGGTACCCTCATGTCCATGGTGCTTGGAACATCGGTACCACACTAAAAGAAGACGAACTTACCTTGTGCGATCATTTAAAGAAAGCGGATTATAAAACCATCGGTATAGGAAAGATGCACTTCCGTCCACAAATGAAGGAGGACTTTTCACAAGAATATGAAGATCCTGCTTATCGAGATCGCGGAAGAGCTTCCGATGGAACGTACTACGGATTTGATGAGCATCATATTACTGAAGACAATTGTATCGGGGAATATATGGAGTGGCTTAGGGAACGCAACCCGGAAGTAGCAGAACGATTCAGTAAAGACCGTTTCAGAGCCTCCGATGCTCAACACGATGTGTGGGAGAGCGAAATTCCACCGGAGCTGCATCAGACTTACTGGATTGCTGAACGGAGTATCGATGCTATCCTCGCCCACAAAACCGAGCAACCGTTATTCTTATGGTCCAGTTTCGTTGATCCGCATCATCCCTTTGACCCTCCAAAAGTTTATACGGATATGTACACGGACATTGACATTCCGTCTCCAACCAGAGAAGCTGACGACGTGCTTCTTCGTCCTCCACATTTGCTGCGTCAGAGTCAGGGAGGATATTGGCCTGGTGGCGGTGAAGAGCATTCTCTTGATGAAGCGCATATGAAACGGCTCACTCGAAATTATTATGCGATGATTACCTTCATTGATGAGCAGATCGGACGTATTATAAAAGCTTGGCGTCAAAAAGAAATGTACGATGATGTTGTCATCCTCTTTACCAGCGATCATGGAGAACTGCTCGGTGACCATGGACTAATTTACAAGGGGCCGTGGTTTTATGAAGGGTTAACACGAATCCCGATGATCGTACGCGGTCCTGGGATTGCTTCCGGGCAACGGGTGTCTGCTTTGATGGAACATGTTGATATTGTCCCTACCCTGCTTGAAGCCGCAGGTCTCAAATTCCCCTACGGAATTCAAGGCGTGTCACAGATGAAAGTGCTAGCTGGCAGGGAGTCCAATGTACGTGATTCTGCCCTAACCGCTTATATTGCTCATGATCGCGGTATAAACGCTAAGTGTTTGCGCACTACACGTTATAAGCTAGTTATCTTTGCAGGAGAGACCTACGGTGAATTATATGATCTAAAAGAGGATCCTCATGAAAACCACAATCGTTTTGAAGATCCCGATTATAGTAAAATTCGTCATTCGATGGTAGAAATGCTCGTCCATCGAATGATTCAAGATCAGGACCCTTTGCCAGAACGCCGGAGTAGCTGGTAAATCAAAACACCTATTAAACCCCTTAATATTTCCATAACAGACGAAGGACAACCTGAATGTTCAGATTGCCCTTCGTTTAGATCATTTTCCCAATACAGATGCCTTTAGAATATGTGAAATTGGACGTCCGGCAATCAATTCTCCGTTGTTTACAAACCCTTCCTCTCGTCCCTCCAGCTCGTGAATAAGACGATCTCTCCATTCATGTATACGCTCGAAATTATCGGTACATCCGATCGCATTAACCTTCTCAAAGGGGTCGGTCACTAGGTTAAAGTATTGCTCTTCGCCTGTCTGAGAATACCAAATGAATTTCTCTCTTCCATCCGTTAAAAAGTGGTGCGACCTTTCTCCATAGGCCTGCTCCCCATGAATAAAAGACCGCCACACTGTCTGATCCCCCTTACACAGTGGCAACACACTTTGCCCTTCTACTGTAACTGGTATTTGGATGCCAGCAGCTTCAAGAAACGTTGGCATAATATCACGAAGTTCTACAATAGAACCGAGCCGGGTACCTGGAAGAAGTCCAAGCGTTTCTCCCGGGTCATACACTAAGAAAGGAATCTTAGCACTCCCTTCATATGGTAGAGACTTGCGGAAATAATGGTGATCCCCCATCATCTCACCATGATCAGAAGTAAATAGAATTAAAGTTTCATTTAAAACTCCATATTCCTGCAGCCCATTGATTAACCTCCCAATTTGGTCGTCAAGATGCGTTATAAGTGCATAATATGCGGCACGGGCACGATCCAATCTGCGCTTTGGCAAATGAGTGAACGAAGAGGTTGGATCCTTAGCTCCGTTGAAGGCGGCACTCTCATCCACCCAGTCTCCAACTGGAGGATCGGGAAATTCCAAGTCCTTATACATATCTAGATAACATTGTGGCGGATCCAATGGGGAATGCGGGCGAACGAAGGAAGACCATAGGAAAAATGGTTTCCCAGGATCTCTTCTTCGCAAAAAGTCTAGCGACTCGGTTACGCACCAATTCGTGGGATGCATCGCTTCCGGCAAGTGCCAGGGGCGGGCAACCGTTGAGGCGTTGCAATCAAGGCCTAAGTCAGTGATATCCGAATTGGCATTGGTTTGTCTTCGCAGCCATTGTAAATAATCATCCACTTGATCATAGTGTTCATCATATATAACTTGGCTCTTGTCCCGATTGTAATGAAGATATCCATCATGAAGCACTACATTATGGAATCCACATAAATTACGTGCAGGATACACATGCATCTTGCCAACACACTGCGTATGATAACCAGCTTGTGCAAGCTCTCCGGCAATCGTATGGGCGTAATTCCATTCAACCTTATCCTGATACCCCACCCGCCCATGTGATCTTTGGCCCATTCCTGTCATGATGGCAGCCCTCGCGGGAATACAACTCGGGGTAGCTGAGTAAGCGTGTTCAAATAATATCCCTCTTGAAGCAAGAGAATCCAGGTTGGGTGTCTCAACGACGGGATGTCCCATGATGCTCAGGCAATCAAAACGCATCTGATCCACTGTGATAAGCAAAAGGTTTGGCCGTTTTGAGCCATTTTGATGTTCCAGATTAGTGTCAGTCATAACCTCACTCCCTTCTTATACCCCTGCGATGACGGACGGTGTTGCGATCATGTGCCACAAATTCGCACTTATCGCTCTTGGGCCGTCATCGTCAACGAGACCGTCGAACGTCAGTAGCTCTTCTTCTAATTCAGCTATCTGTTCCACTTTCCCTTCGGCATAACTATTGATTCGATGAATAGCCGTCCTAATCCTCTGAAGCATTCCTCCCATACGAAGATCAAAAACATCAAGACCAAACACCTTATTTTCCAGCTCCCATTGCACCCGATAATCATCCATAAATCGACCGGCTAAATCTGATAATTTTGGCAAAGTCACCTTGGAAAAATGAGCCAATTCCTCAACATTTCCTCGATGATAAGCATCACGTATGGAAATCCCTATTTCGCTCTTTATTTCAAGCAAGCGACATAAGCTGGCTTGTACAGAGAATAAGGATTGCCAAGGCAAATTGCGAGTGATCGCCTGTTCGAGCTTTTTCGCACTTTGCTGATAATGCTTCGAATACACGGTAGGAATAACATGTCGATCGAACAAACCACACAAAATATCTTGATAAAGCAAGTATTTAGCCGGATTGATAGAACATCCCCCAGGTGCCGAATTTCCTGGAACCAGGTTGGCCGCATCGAGTGCCATAAAGTCATCATAATTGCCTTGCACGCAGCTACTGAATCTTTCTTTGACATGATTCTCCACGAAACATCCCGTGTAGCACAGCTCCGCCCAAAGTTGAAGGGTAGGAAGAACCGAGAAGACGGAAGCTTCAGCACCGTTATCTCCCCATGCGGTAATCAGCACTTCTTGAATTCCATGCTTAACACAGCTATCATGAGCCAGCAGACTGACTTTGCGGCTGAATTCATTGTTTGGAGCGAAGCCCATCCATTTCCAAGCCCCACCTGCAAATCCGATATGATCATTCAGCTGCTTATGTTTGCGTAACATTCCGTCGTATTTCTCCTGCGTTTCCGAATAGTAATCCCAATAGATCAAAGTAACTTCTTCAGGGATCAGCTTAACAATATCGGGGCTGATTGGACTTTCAGCATCGTAATATTCTCCAGAACTGGCCAGACGGAAAAACATGTCGCTCCACATCATCGCACGGAAACCATATTTCCTGGCGATTTCCATAACAGTGCTAAAGTGTTTTAACATCAAGGAGAATCGATCTTGGTATCCATGCTTATCTAGATATTTACCAAGTCCCATCATATGCGCTTCGTCCATCCCAATGTTTATGCGGCGACTGCTTAGATGAGTTGCCATGAAAGCGAACATTCGATCAATTAACTCGTAAGTTCTCGGATCATCAATGAGGAGAATGTCTTGGAAATCCACTAGCGGTGCATGTGCTTGCCATTTCAATGCTTGGCCCAGATGAGCCAGCGTCTGGATACAAGGAACCAATTCTATACCAAATAGCGCGGCATACTGGTCCATCTCCCGAATTTGCTCCCCTGTATATCGACCTCTTAAATAACCGAAATAAGGATACCCCTCAAGTTCGTAGGTGTCTTCCGTATACAGTTGAGCCGTTGAATATCCCATAAGCGCTAAACGCCGAATCAATTCCTTATATCCTTCATGGTTAAGAACAGCATTTCGCGAGCAGTCTACCATGAAACCTAGCTGTTCATAAACCGGCATTTCATTAATTTCAACTCTCTCACCACGACGTATATTCTCTAGAAATCGGCTGAGCGCCCTGATCAATTGATGTTCCTGTTCATACGTAATAGTGACCTGAACCTCATCGTAAGATATTCGAATGCCCTTCCCTTGTTTCTTACAATTCACTGGAATCCCTGACCGTTCTATACGAATACTCAATATTCCCGCTACTTCTGAAACAGCTGCTAACTGTTTCTCGGTTAACCCTGTCAAGTGAATGCTATGAATCATAGACTTTCCCCTCCTAATCTTATAATAAGTATGCGATCAGTAGCGCCGCACATTCTTGATTCTTCTTCAAATCATTAAACGGAAGATCCGGGCTGTTTCAGCCCGGATCTTCTCTATCCATCAATTATTCAATACCTTGTTCTTTGGCCTTCGCATTTACTTCTTCTATCATTTTATCAAGACCTTTAGCCTTATAATCGTTCAAAATGTTATTCCAGTAACTTTCAACGGGTTCTTTGGAAAGCATAATCTTCAGCAGATCATCATGGTCAAGCACAGTAAATTTATCCTTTGTTGGGGTGGACATATACGTTAACCGGATGTCGTATTCCGGAACCTTCGTATTATTCTGAATCCAATCGATATAATCGACAGCTTCTTTGCGGATCCCTTCATTAGCGATCGTCGGGTTATCCATGTTATAGCTATCTGAAGTTTCATAAGCCACCAAATTCTTTAGAAATCTGCTAGCTGGATACTTCTCATTTAATGAACCCTTTTCAATGACAACCTTCTGCCCATTTTCGATCTTGTAATCGACACCTTCAATGCCATAAGTCAACAGGTCCTTGCCTTCAGGAGACAACACATAATCATAGAGTGCCATGATGCGATCCATCTTTTTATCGTCAACTTTATTGCTGAAATAACTTTCCGACCAGTACGTTTTAAAAATAGCATGTGAGCGTTCACCATCAGGTCCAATAAGTGGCTTGAGTGCCTTTATGCTCTCCATGATATCCTTATCCGGATAAGCTGTTTTCCAGCGTTTTTCATACATATCGCTATTTAAATTTATAAAACCGCCACCGCTTAGAAGAGCAGCTGCTTTGCCGGCTACGAAATTGTCATAAGACTCTGCCGGCTTAACAAGCGCAATGTCTGGATCGATCAAGCCTTTTTCGTACATATTCTTCATGTTCTGCAACGCGGGAAGCGCATTTTTCGAAAATACAGCGGGTATAAACTTACCATCCTCTTTGATCCATTTAAAGTCACTGCCGCTTCCATCACTCGTGGCAACCGGGTTACCGTACAACCAGAAGAATCCGCCCAGCATCTTGGTAGTTGTCGTCGTAAGACCGGTAATATGCTTACCTTCCGGATCCGACTTCACGATTGCATCAAGCATAGCTTCAAACTCTTCCCAGGTCTCAGGTTCTTTTGTGATACCAGCTTTTTGAGCAAGATCCCATCGATAGAACACCATACGATCCAGTGCGCTCCAATCGACACTCGGGAACATCCGGCGAGGAACGGTATAATACTTTCCGTCTACACCTAAACCTTTAATGTCCGGCGATTCGAAGTATTTTGCAAGGTTAGGGTACTTAGAAAGCTCCGGAAGTGCTTTGACAACACCTTGTTCAACCCATTTACGCTGATATTGCGTCCCCACAGCGTCGATCGCGAAAATATCAGGCAATTGACCGGAAGCAGCCCACATTTGAATCTTCTGGGTATAGTCATCCCAGGTCATATTGACAGGTTTTAATGTAATGTTGAACTTTTCCAACACTTGTTTGGCGATTGGGTCTTTTTCGATGTTAGCAATTTCAGCATCCGCGTCCCAGAAACCAAGAGAAATGGTCATTGGATCCTTGTAAGGGGTGTCCGTGGAATTAGAAGAATCTGGAGATCCTTCACCATTTGATGCCGCCTGCCCTTTGTCGTTATTGCCTCCACCGCAAGCTGTGAGCACCAGAGCCAATAAAGTTATGCATAATGCCAGTGTCAAAATTTTCTTTCTAAGCATGCTTGAAACCTCCCTTTATACTATTTTAGGATAGAATCAATCTATTTAAAATCTTTCTTATCCTTTTATCGAACCTACCATAATCCCTTTATTAAAATGCTTCTGCAGGAACGGATAAACAACAATAATCGGAATACTCGAAACTACAATTGCTGCCATTTGAAGTGCAGGTGTGTATACCTTCCCCGTCTGCTCCTGCTCGGCCATCGTCTGTGCCATTTGACTTAGCAAGGAATTCGAAGTAATGAGTGTCTCCCGTAGATAAATCTGAAGCGGTGCTTTTGCAGCATCACTGATAAAGATCAACGCGTACCACCATTCATTCCATCTTTCCACGGCATAGAACAAAGCAAAGGTCGCCATGAATGGGGCAGAGATTGGAATAATGATTTTGTAAAGGATGTACAGATCATTTGCCCCATCCAGCTTAGCTGACTCTTCCAAACTTTCTGGAATCGTATTGAAATAGTTTTTCATAATGATCAGGTAAAACGTATTGAGACCGGCGGGTATGATCATGACGAATATATTGTTTACGAATCCTAGATCTTTAACGACTAGATAAAAGGGAATTAAACCCCCATTAAAAAACATAGTGAACAAGATCAAACTAAGCATTATGTTTCTTCCCGGCATGCCCCGCTTGGATAATGCGTATGCTCCAGCAACAGAGATCGTCATGCTGAACAACACGCCAAGCGCCGTGACAATGACAGAATTTAAAATTGAAGTCCAAAACTTCATATCCTGAAGCAACAGCTTGTATGCAGACAGGTCAAACGAAAGCGGAAAAATATAAAAATCACTTTTACTAATCGCTTCGAACTTTGCAACAGAGATAATAAGAACATTATAGAAGGGAAAAAATGTTACTAGTGCTAGAAGCCCCAGAACTACGAATGCGACGATATCGAAGACACTCCATTTTTTCCCCTTTTTAACCGTTGTGTCGCTCACTTCCTTCTCCCCTTTTCCTGCAAATTAATACAGTCCTTCCTCACCCATTTTCTTAGCGAACGAATTGGCCGCCCATAAAAGAATCAGGCTGATAATGGACTTGACGACACCCACGGCAGTCATATATCCAAAGTCGCCCCCTATCGTGAATGAAGTCCGATAAATGTATGTATCGATCGTGTCGGCAACCGAATATACCGGTGAACTATACAGATTGAATATTTGCTCGAAGCTCGAACCTTGGGTTAGTAGTTGTCCAACTTGAAGGATTAGCAGGACTGCGACTGTACTCTTCAGTCCCGGCCATGCGATGTTTAGCAAACGGCGAAACCGGTTCGCTCCGTCCACTTCCGCCGCTTCAAACAGCTCAGGATTGATCCCTGCAAGCGCCGCTAAGTAAATGATTGAATCCCAGCCGATCTCTCGCCACACATGTGTGATATACAGAACGGGTCTAAATGCACTTTCATCTACAAGCGGAGAATTTGGATCCCCGCCAAACAACATGATGATCTGGTTATAAATCCCGTCCTTGCTTAAAATATTGATGATAATCCCCGACAGTACAACCCATGATATAAAATGCGGGAACGTCAGGATCGTCTGAAAAAACCGCTTCATTTTTGTCCTGGAAAACTCATATAAAACAATCGCCAGGATAATGGGCATCGGGAAATGAGTGATCAACTTCATCAAGCTGATAATGACCGTATTCCAAAATGCCCTTCGAAAATCGGGATCGGTCAACAGCGTTTGAAAATTTTCTAAGCCTATCCAGGGACTTCCCAGGATCCCCTTACTGTAATCAAATGATTTAAATGCTAACGTTATACCGTACATGGGAGCATAGCTGAAGAGGGCGTACCAGATTAACACCGGTAGAACCATGAGGTAAAAATACTTGTAATGTAAAATCGTTTTTCCTAAGCTTTGCTTAGGAGCATTAGTCTTTAAGCTTCGCTTAGGCGTACGAGCGGTTACAGAATCAGCCAATCTTCTCCCCACCTTTCTGTATGAGATTGTTTATGCTTGTAAGCGGTTTATATGGTAAATTATATCGGGAGTGTAAATTATCTTGTATAGAGGATACAACTCCGGTCATGTGGATTTTTCACACCTTAGTGCGTTGACCTTCCTGTGACACGTAATATCGGACATAGTGAGCGTAAGATAGTCCATACCCCCCTTGATCCACAATCGCTAGGATTAATCTAAGAGCTCCATATAGAAAGGGGGATTCACTTATGCGTTCAGTGATTATTGCAGATGATGAGAAGTGGATTGTAGAGGGAATTAAAGCAGGAGTGAATTGGAAGAAATACGGCTTTGAAGTCATCGACGATGCCGAAAACGGGCAAGAAGCCCTGCAATTAATTCAATCGCTTCGCCCCACCCTTGTTCTAACAGATATTAAAATGCCTGTAATGAATGGACTTGAGCTCATTCAACGTGGCAAAGCTATCGCTCCTGATACAATCTTTATCGTACTTAGTGGACATGCAGAGTTTGCTTATGCACAAAAAGCGATGAATTATGGTACGTTCGGATATTGCCTGAAACCTTTTGAAATCGAAGAAATTGAAGGAATGCTCAACCGAATAGCCCAGCAGCACGAATCGAAGGTGGTTAAAGAAAGCCCTGTCCACGACTTCGAACTATATGAAGCGGTTTGTTCCGGAGATCTCGAACGAATTAGCTTATGGTTGGATGAGAAGAGAATTCCTTTGTCAAAGGATACGCCACATATCCCCATTGTTATCCAAGGGTTAAGTTCACCTGCAGATGTCGGCCAGTTCTCTCCCCTGGTCTTCCCGATGAGCCGCCGTCGGTATGGCTACTTATTGGAAGAGTGCCAATACGAAGTCTTCCTTCGGGGTCTTGAACATACAGAGGTTTTACAAGAGTGCGGGGTTGGAATTGGTTCTCCTATTTCGGATATACACCAACTGGATGCGGCTTTAGAATCCGCCTCTCATGCTGCATTCAGCATGTTCGCAACGGGAATGCCAGGATGTTATCGGTTGATTCAGCAACAGGAAATACCGATCGATGAGAAGCTCAAAGAGATTTCCCGGATTCTTCATAATAAAGACCGGCTCGGTTTTATAGCAGCCATGGAATCGATAAAGAAATTATTCAAAGAGGGAACGTTCACCATTAAAGAAGCCTATTTGCTCTACACATCAATCCTGTACTTATTTCCTCGGGAAGGGACTCGGGTTAACGGCCGTTTTTTTGAAGGATATGAACAGCTCTATTATAGATACGGTACGGCTGAAGCTATGATCGATGATTTGATTCTTATGACGCTAGATATTTTTATGAGCAGAAACGAAACTGATATTTCACGAATTTCAAACAACAAAGTCAAAGAGATCATGTTGTACATCCACAACCATTTTAATCAAGAAATCTCGATTCAACATTTAGCGAATCAGTTTTTCTTAAGTCCAAATTACTTATGCCAATTATTCAAGAAAGAAGTCGGCGAGACCATCATCGAACATATCAGTCGTTTAAGGATTGAATACGCTTGTAAAATACTGGTCGAGACGAACCTTTCCATTTACCAAATCGGCGAGAAATGCGGTTTTCAGGATTATTTCTATTTCACGCGAATTTTTAAGCGGCATCTCAAGATGACACCAACGCAATATAGGGAACAAAACAATGAAGACATTTAAGAGACTATCCATCCGTACTCAGGTTTTGCTATTCGGGTTGTTTATTGTTGCTATTATCCCAATCATCGTCTCTAGGGTATACCAACTATCAAGCGAGACCATCATTAATCAAAATACGCAATACAATACAGAGCTTGTCTCCCTTCTCAAGCAACGGATTTCTAACAACTATGCCAACGTTTCTTCCATGATGATGAATGTAGGGTACGATTCGACCGTCCAAAAGTTCCTAGTCGAGAATGATAAGCTTCGAGGCTACGACCTATCCCAAAAGGTAGAGGGGCTATTGAGTATCGCGCGAAATATGAATACAGACATCTTAGATATTATTGTTATCGGTAGCTCTAACACACGTATTTCATTAGCGGGAAGAACAAAATATGCTGTCGATCTTATGAAGACGGCTGGGGATGATGGAATCGTTCATTATCGCGGATACAGTCCTCCAGATAAGGTCATCGACAAGAGAAAATTACTGTTCGGGATGAACATCTTTGCTTCTGGTGACACGTCCCTATATGGCGAAAAAATCGGCTACATCGCAGTTATTGTGGATATGAAGGCTATTCAAACTGAAATTTCAGAGTACCCTCGATTGGTCGGAACCAGCTTTTTTATGATGGATGATAAAGGGCTGATCTACTCAAATAGTGATGAACCGGAGGACATGCTCCAGCAGTTTCAAACTCGGGCAACTGGAAGGAATGGAGAGTCAATCGTTGAAACAGTCAACGGAAAGAAATATGCTATTCAGTCCTTTATCTTACCGGAGATTTCTGGAAAAATCATAACCGCTGTTCCTGTCCATAATTTAATGAAAGAACTGGAGAAATTAAAGAAGGTCAGCTATGCTCTTCTAGCATTAATCTTGTTGGTCGTCTCTATTCCCTACTCTGTGCTCATGATGAATCTCTTAAGACCATTGTCTAGGCTTATGCGCTATATGAATCAATTAAAAGGCGGAAGTCTAGGAATATTGAACAACAAGGTCGATTTAAAAGGCTATGCTGAAATTGAAATCATCTCTCGGCAGTTCAACGATATGACAACGCGGATTCACGATTTGACGGACCAATTAATCGATGCAAACACCCAGCTTTACCAGACAGATCTGGAAAAACAACGTGCCGAATACTCGTATTTGCAAAGTCAAATTAATCCCCATTTCTTAAGCAATACTTTAGATACAATCAAAGGCGTTGCGATCGTAAAAGGAAATCGGGATATTTACGAAATGACTACCGCCTTAAGCACAATGCTCAAGTATAGCATCAAAGGCAAAGAGGAGGTCACTCTTGGGGAAGAGCTGAAAATCGCAGAATCTTGTGTGAGAATTTACCAAGGCCGTTTCCCTGACAAATTCAGTTACAAACTGTTCTGTCCACCTGAATGGTTACACATTCCCGTACCTAAAATGATCCTTCAACCTATTGTCGAAAATGCACTTGGTCATGGGCTTGAGGCTCAAGGTCAGGGAGTCTTGCTGATCACAGTAGAGAAAAGCGAAGCGGGACTGCTTGAAATCGCTGTAGAAGATAATGGTGTTGGCATCGTTGGTGCGAGACTGGAACAGCTAACCGAGCTGCTTGCTGGTAAGAACATAGAGTCCGGCGATCATATCGGGCTCCTAAACGTCAATAACCGTCTAAATCTTAAGTACGGTGATCCTTGCGGCGTTCTGCTGTACAGTAAGGAAGGTAGCGGGACGAAGACCGTTTTGAGGCTTCCCGGGGCTTTAATTGATCAGCAAGAAGCCAGAGTGTAAAAAAGGAGGTTGCCCATTCAGGGGCAGCCTCCTTTCCATTTGTCTTTCTTTCCTCATTCAAAGGGACAGCGCTAAGCATCCTGTGAGGATGAGCTCACATATCCTTTCGCATGATAGGGTCCACCTTCCATAAGTACCGTCCATAATGGATCGATATCACAGTCCATGGAGCTCATCATGATGTCATGCCATTCATTCAACAGATAGACAGCCTTCATACAAATGTCTTTACTCACTTCGGCGAGATTATGTTGTTCATAAGGATCATGCTTCAAATCAAACAACATTTCTTTCGGAAATCCATGGTGTCCGTCATGATAGGTGCGTATATATAACCAATCCTCAAACCGGATGCTGCGTTGACACACATGCGCGCATTGTGAGATTACGAGATACTCACGCCCTCCTGAAAGTCCCTCCAGAATGGTATCAGCATAACTTTCACCATCCCAAGAAGGTGCCCCTTTCAAATTCAAAAGGCTTGCTAATGTCGGTCCGAGATCAAGGTGATAATGTAGTCCATCCTCCACGATTCCCTTCTTGCCCCCTGGCCAGCGGATAATCATCGGAATGCGGCAAGTCGCCTCGTCTGCTGTGCCGTGCTCGGAGTAAATCCCTAGCTCGCCCAGGCTCTCTCCGTGATCCGCTGAGATCAAAATAGCTGTATCTTCCATCACGCCAAGTTCTCTCAGCTTGGAAAAGACTTGCCCGAGATGTTCGTCCAGATATTTAACTCCAGCATCATAGTTGTCAAAGATAACACGCAGGTCGTCATGGTTCTTTATCTCCTGATTGTGCCTGAAATGCTGTTGGTAATGTGATTTAGCAAGCGCATTCATATCTTCGATACTGTGCTGTCCCTTCTTCTTTCGGTGAAGCTCAAACACCTCTTCAGTGATCCACTCGGGTAAAGGGTCCTTCTCGAACGGATTACCATAGCTCCTGGGTGTACGATAAGGTGTATGGGGATCCCAGAAATTCAGGTGCAGAAACCAATTCTCGGACTCCCCATTATCCTCAAGCCATTTAAGTGCCACTGGGAGCACCTGTTCTGCCGTCTCATGTCCCCTTCCGCCAACATTGAACACTTCTTGAAAACCGGCATTAAAGGTCCAGGCTGAATGTCGTTCGGCGAAGGTGCTGATCGAAGCGGTTTTCATGGCCGCTTGCCTTAATATAGCTGGAAGACTTTCCATTCCCAGCCGGTCATTAAATTCGCGCTTCGCCCCTTCTCTACGCATATCAGCAGCGGTCCCGCCATGTCCTACAATCCCATTATGAATGCCAAATCGTCCCGACATTAAAGCAGAACGGGACGGTAAACACGGCGCATCTGAACAATAATAGTTGGTAAAGGTGACACCTTCTTTAGCGATTGAATCGATATTCGGGGAGGTATTCCGCTGATAGCCATAACATCCCAGATGGTCCGGGCGAAGCGAATCCAAATCCAAATACAAGATTCTCATGAGTTATACCCTGCCTTTCCTTTTCATCGAAATGGTTACGCGGCGATTCGGGCAGTTCAGAATGATCTGCTCATGCTTATAGAGTATATGAATATGGTAAGCTCCGCTATGGAGTAACGATGTTTGTTTTTGTATATTCGATACTTTTTCGGTACTCTGCCGGACCCTTGCCGTATTCGCCACGAAATACCTTACTGAAATGCGAAGCATCATAATAACCACATCTCTGGGAGATATGCTCGATGGTATAATCCGTATACTCCAACATTTGTTTAGCTTGCTGCAGCCGCAATTTTCGTAGCATTTGCATAGGTGTCAATTTATATATTTTCTGAAACGCCCGGCTAAAATAAACAGGATTCATATGATAGAGCTTGGAAAGCTCCTCTCTACTAATCTCCTGATCAAGTCTCTCCTCCATATACTGCAACGCCTCGTTAAAGCGGTCGGTGACATAGGGGTCTCGAGATGAGCGGCGCCCGCCAAGCTTGGTGCTCTCCATGATTTCATAAAGGAGAAAAAATGCCAATGAACCGACCTGAACATTTCTGAAATCATCCTCCTCCTGCAACCACAGGCTCCGCATCTCGTCAAACCTTCGCTCATATTCGCTTCGATCCCGGACCCGAATCACCTTGCCTAGCGGGAATAACTTAAAAAAATCATTTCCGTCTTTAACTTTAGCGTTAATATTAAACAGATAATGTACACCATCCGTTTTGGAAATCACATTAAAAGGCTCGTTAGAACGGTGGATCATCACATCTCCTGCAGAAGCAACATATTCTCCCTCGGAGGATGTCGTCAAAACCTCACCTTTTTGGATATAGGAGACGGTATAACAAGACTGGACGTAATCGAATATAACCCGCTTCTGATATTGAATTTTTATGACGTCCAGCACGGTGATATCAAACTGACTATGAATGATAGAGGACAAAGAAGTTCCTCCTTCTAATGTAGTAGTCTTTATGTATTCTCAACCGGTATAATCAGCCGCACATCGAAAGCCAATATTTCCTGCAGAGCTGTCTGGTGTATTTTTGCTCCTGGCCGCCACCCGATAACGGTTACAATAAGATTTATGGCACAAATACGATCCTCCGCGCATCGACCTTGCTACGCCACTTACAGGGCCTCTCGGATTCTCGGATTCGGAAGTTAAATGATAGGCCTTAGTAAACCAATCCTCGCACCATTCCCACACGTTCCCTGACATATTATAAAGACCATATCCGTTAGGTAGATAGGATTTTACTGGTGCCGTACCTGCATAACCGTCACTGGCATGATTTTTATCAGGGAACTTTCCTTGCCAAATATTGCAACGATGTTCTCCGCCCGGTTTTAATTCGTCCCCCCAAGGATATCGTTTCTGAACTAGTCCTCCTCGTGCAGCATACTCCCATTCCGCTTCCGTCGGCAGACGTTTGCCAGCCCAGTGACAATAAGCATCAGCATCAGCCCATGATATGTGGATCACCGGATGATCATGGCGTTCATCTACATGGGAATCCGGACCTTCCGGATGACACCAATTCGCTCCCTCTACCACCCACCACCAGGGGGTTTGAGTAGCTACTTGGGTCACCTTTTTCCCTGTCTCCATGGAAACAAAAGAATGAAACACATAAGACCAGCCGAAACGCTCCGCATCTGTAACGTAGTTTGTTTCCTTGATAAAAGCAGCAAACTGCTTATTCGTAACTGCCGTTGCATCAATCAAAAAGGTAGATAAGGTAACATTCCTAGCGGGCCCTTCTCCGTCTTCGGGGAACCCCTCTTTGTCATCCGTCCCCATAAGAAAAGTACCTCCAGGAATAAGGATCATGTCCGAGAAATCTGTATCCCCTTCTGGTCTTTGGATAGTTGTGTTCTCCTTACAAACATCATCGATGGAACCTTGTTTCTCAACTTGATTTCGACTAGCTGAGCAGCAAGCCCGTATATTCTCTGACATGTATTACCTCCAATCCGGGATCGTCCCGGCTCTGTCTAAAAAAAGGCTACACCAAGAATGCCAGAGGCAACAATAATGGTGAGCGGATGCAGCTTATATTTCATTAAACCATAAAGTGCAGCGAATACAATGATCAACGTGCCAATGGTTTGCCAAGTAACGAAGGCGTGTTCCACGCTATTTAAACCAAACCGAATCGCAGCATAGGCAATCAAACCCGTAATCACTGGTCGCAACCCATAAAATAACGTTTTAATCCATTGACTGTCCCTCACCCGATAAAAAAAGATGGAAATAAAAATGATGATGATTAATGAAGGCAGAACCATGCCTAATGTGGACACAATCGCTCCTTCAATTCCAGCTACACGATATCCAATCAAGGTTGCACTGTTAGTTGCAACAGGGCCCGGTGACATCCCTGCGATGGAAACTACCTCTTGAAATTCCCTTTCAGATAACCAACCACCAGCCATAGCTTCATGCTGAATCATCGGAATGATGGCGTACCCTCCCCCAAAGGAGAGCAGTCCAATTTTTATAAAGATAAAAAATAAATTCCAAATCACATCGCTTCCCCCTAGATGTAATACTCCGGATAATTCGACTCTTCATCTGAATCATTCAAGGAATCCTTCTCTGTCCGAACTTGGAGCCCAAAGAGCTGTTTGATTGGCATATATACAAACCCGATAATCAATCCAGCTGCGATCACGTAAATGGGATTGATTCCGGAAACTAATAAAACAATCGGTATAATTAGCGCCGTAACAGCCGTAGTCTTGTCAAATATAGCGTTCTTGGCCATTCGATATGCTGCTACTAGGATCAAGGCAATAACAGCACCATGAATCCCCTTCATGGCGGCAATAACTTTTGGTTGGTCGGCCAGAAGTGAGTAAACGGCGCTAAGCAAACAAACAATGATAAAGGTTGGAATCGTAATCCCAGCGATTGCAGCAATCGCACCCTTCACACCAGCAAGTCGATAACCAATGAATGCCGCCGCATTTACTCCTACCCCACCTGGTGCTGCGCCAGCTAAAGATAAAATTTCATCCATCTCCTCTTCAGCTAGCCATTTCCGTTTAGTGGAAATTTCCCGTTCGATCATAGGGATCATCGCATAACCTCCCCCGAAAGTAACAGGACCGATTCGAACAAATACCCAAAACAACTGGAGCAATAGACTTATCCTTAGGTCTGTATTCGTCATCGCATTTGTTTTCATAGTTGTTCTCATGGACTCCACCCTTATATTTTCTGTCGTAATTTCATTATATCACTTTTTCCCAAAATGGAATTAAGTTTTTTGAACGGTAAAATACATTCTTTGGGTTATGCGTTATACTATATTAATGTTAATAAATACAAACTTTATTAAAACCGATCTTACTAGTTCACCCTATATATAGCTTGGAGGTATATCGTGGAAAAGCGCTCGACACACATTCCATCCCCAAAGAAACTCCTATACGACCGAATCGCCGAACAAGGCACAGTTTCCAAGTTAGATCTTCTACAAACATTTTCACTTACCAAAAGCACAATGACCCGAATATTAGATGAAATGACGGAAGAAGGCTTGCTGATAGAATGCGGATTCGGGGAATCTAGCGGAGGCAGAAGACCTATTTTATACCAGATCAATCCTTCCTACGGTTACATCATCGGTTTAGAGATTTCCAGGCTGTATTCTTCCCTTGGTTTATTTGATATGCAAATGAATCCAAAATCAATTGTTCACTGGAGAATGGATCAGGCATTCACACCTGAAAGATTTATGGATCATGTAAGTAGTCAAATACGCGCTTTCCTCAGGGATCATCAGTTAGTGGACAGTCAAATTATTGGCATAGGAATTGGAGCCGTGGGACCGCTTGACCGGGATAATGGTTTTATCTTAAAACCGCTACACTTCCCTTCTTCTGGCTGGAACAATCTGCCTATTTGCAAATTGGTGGAGGAACGAACGGGCTTCAAAGCTCTGCTCGACAACGGTGCCAATTCCGCACTCCTTGGAGAACGATGGTCCATCCGTCACGCTAACATTCAACATATGCTCTATGTTCATGCTGGAGCAGGGCTCCGCTATGCGATGATGTCGCATGGAAGTATTGTTCATGGCACGATGGATATGGAAGATGCCATTGGTCAAATGATCATCCAGACAGACGGACCCCGATTAAATAATGAAGGGAATTACGGAGCTTTAGAAGCATTCGTTTCTGTGCAGGCGCTCGAACAAAGTGCACGTTCAGAGGCAAAGATGGACAAAGATCTGATCCTCCAAAGATACAAAGTATCGCCGGAGAAGCTGACTTATGATGTATTGGTACAAGCCTTTAGAGAGGGTAATCCACACGCCCGTGAATTATTTACCCAAGCCGCCATTCACTTCGGTATTGGCCTCGCCAACGTTATTAACCTGTTTCATCCTGGAACCATCATTCTAGGTGGTGCGCTCATCCACTCTCACGAATTGTTTTTCCAAACGGCGGTTGAAGTGGCACAGCGAAACACTTACCGTTATCCTGAATACCAACCTCATTTCTCCCTGGGTACATTAAAAGAAGAAGCTGTGGTGACTGGTGCGGCTATTATGGTGAGAAACCAAATGGTTCTTTAACATATCAAAAAGGTTGTTTCACAACAATTTGCATGATTGTTGGAACAACCTTTTTTAAAAATTTGAGCTATAGTGGTTGACAGCAACTCTTAAATTTTTTCCCGCTTCCGCAGAGACATGGATCATTTCTACCTGGAAGTAGTTTGTCACTTTTCCTGAACGCCAGCATCTGCTCCGATTTAAGTCGGTTTGCTAGCAGTATCATTCGTTCATAGGCATATGAGTAGAATATTTTATAGCTACTGCAGAAATAATCAACCTCAGTACGATCATGAACATCAAGCCAATTCCGGTTGCGTGGGCATCCCCCATTGCAAAAGCTAAGATATTCACACTTATAGCATGATTCATTCATATTGGGTTTCATTAACAAAAAGTCATCATATATAGGGCTGGTAAGCAGTGCTTCAAGGTCGGTATAGCCGATATTTCCTAACCAGTGCTCTTCATCAATAAAGAAATCGCAAGGATAAGCATCCCCGTTGGTTTCAAGCACCATCATCTTCGGACAGCATGAGCTGTGAACGCACAACTCTGCCTCCCGATGCATGAATACTAGAAGCATATTCTCAAAATTACGAATGGGAAGCTCTGGATACCCCTCGTTGTACCACAGATCAAATGTACGGCATAAAAAGACTCCGTATTGTTCAGGTGTAATTCGAAAGCGGCCAGGCATATCACTCTTCTGTGAAACAAAATCCATGCAAGGGATAAACTGAACATAGGGAAATTTTTGTTCTTGGTAAAATGCCATCAAATCGTCCGGTTTCGTTACGTTATCTTCATGGATCACCGTCAGAATACTATAGTCCACACCCTCATTCTGTAAATGGCGAACCCCACGCATAACTAGATCATAACTACCTTTCCCCGAGCCCGTTATACGATGCGCATCATGAATGGGCTCAGGACCGTCCACACTAATCCCAACCAAAAAGTTATACCGTTTAAAAAATTCCGCCCATTTCTCGTTAATAAGCGTTCCGTTGGTCTGCAGCGCATTACTAATCATTGTATGAGGTGGAGCGTACTTAGCTTGGAGTGAAATCACGCGTTCAAAATACGGAAGTCCGGCCAATAGCGGCTCCCCTCCCTGCCAAGAAAAAGTCGCTATACCTGATGATCTTTTCATGTACTGAGCGATAAATCGCTCCAGAAGATCCATATCCATCACCCGGATCGGTTGCCGAGGATGCCCCCCTGCTGTGCTGTAGTAGCAATAATCACAGGCTAGATTACAATCCTCTGAGACGGTTTTCCACATGACATTAAGGGTTTGTGGCCTTGTGGTCTGCATGCATGTTGCCATACGAGTCTGCCCCTCCTATGTATATACTATCTTTGTTAAAGCGATTTCCTATGTCTTCAATTAAATCATAGGATGCAAATCATCAATGAGTAAAACATCACAGTTAATCGAATAATTGGACATAAAAAACACCTCCCCATAAACTAATGAGAGTGCAGTATATTTGAGAATGGGATTCGTTTGATTACAGTATTTTAGCGAAAAAAATAGCCAGTCGCTGAATTTCCAGCGACTGGCTATTTAAACTTGTTAGGTACTTTAATCCCAAATTTCAAACGGGGGCAGTTCCGTTTCGGGGACTTTAAATACTAATGTTGTTTCATGTTGTACGGACGTATTCCTTATTTGCTGTTTCCAACATTGATTTCCAATCTGCAAACTTCGTCTCTCTTGCTACATGACGATCAAAAAGTTCATCAGGTATGTCAGCAACATCTTCTTCTGTCTTTACTTGAAAGTTCCCTTTGATTAAAAATTCATCAAAACTCATCCAGTTCGAGTATTTTTTCATAAACTCTTCATTAAACAGCTTTTCAAAAGATATTTCATTGGGATCTTCTTGATTCATTTTTTGACCTTGAAGTTCATTCATTAATTCTTCCATGGTCATTGGTTTTTGTCTTCTCAAATTACCACTCCTAATTTTCTATTATGGTTTCTGATGATTATGTTAATCTATAAATCACACGAATCCTAATCTTAACATAATTCCAACGATTTCACCTTCGATTTTCATTTTAATACGTAAATGATAAGCTAACTATCCCAAATATAGCAATAAGCCTCCCTTATTCATATAAGGAAGACCTATTAATATTATACCTTCTAGGACAATTTCACCAAGCTGTAGTTTTTCTTACCCTTACGGATAATGATAAACCGGCCACCGATCGCTTCATTTGCTGTAACTTCAAATGCTACATCGCTAACTTTTTCACCGTTCATGGAAATTGCGCCTTTGGTGATATCTTCACGCGCTTGACGCTTAGATGGCTCGATCCCGAGATCAACCAACCACTCTACGATGTTTTTGGATTCCAGTGTAGTTTCGTAAGTCGGCATTTCCTTGAAGCCTTGCTCGATCTCATCAGCTGTTAGGGATTTGATATCTCCACTGAACAGAGCAGCAGTAATACGTTTCGCCTGCTCCAGCAATTCTTCACCATGCACGAATCTGGTCATTTCTTCAGCTAGTGTTTTTTGAGCCTCACGTTTATGTGGTTCAGACTGTACTTTTTCTGCAATTGCATCAATTTGTTCTTTAGAAAGGAATGTGAAGTACTTCAAGTATTTCACAACATCACGGTCATCCGTATTCGCCCAGAACTGGTAGAACTCAAACGCAGTCGTTTTGTTCGGGTCCAGCCAGATTGCTCCACCAGCTGATTTACCAAATTTCGTGCCATCGGATTTCAGCATAAGCGGGATAGTAAGACCGAAGGCTATAGCTTCAGATCCTTCTTTTCTACGGATCAAATCCAGTCCACTTGTAATGTTGCCCCATTGATCAGAGCCACCAATTTGCAGCTGCACATCTTCATGCTGGTACAAATGCAGGTAATCTAGGGATTGCAGGATTTGGTAGGAGAATTCCGTAAAGGAAATTCCGCTGTCCAATCTGCTCGCTACAACATCTTTGGCAAGCATCGAATTGATGCTGAAGTTCTTACCATAGTCACGCAAAAACTCAATAACATTGATTTTATGCGTCCAATCATAGTTGTTCACCATGCGAATTTGATTGTCGCCATCGGTTACGAACAGTTTTTTCATTTGTGCCGTAAGTGCATCCACGTTCGCTTGAATTTGCTCCAGTGTCTGCAAAGAGCGTTCAGACTGGCGTCCACTTGGATCACCAATCGTACCTGTTGCACCGCCAATTAGAATAACCGGACGATGGCCTGCAAGCTGGAATCTTTTGAGTACCATGAACGGAATCAAGTGACCAATATGCATACTGTCACCCGTCGGGTCTACACCGCAGTACACTGAAACGGATTTCTTGTTGGTCAATTCTCTAAGCCCTTCGGCATCGGTTTGTTGATTGATGGCATCGCGCCATTCTAGTTCGTCGATAATATTCATTGCCTAACACCCCTTAAATTAGTAGATATCCTATAACGAATCATCAGTCCGCCAAGCAAATATAAGGATAATTGATGAAGTGAAACCTATAAATCCCTATATTTAAAAACAAAAAAATCGCCCCCTTGTCTATTGTAGACATAGGGACGATTGAATAACCGTGTTACCACCCAGATTGCACCAATGAAACGCTAATGCTAAAACACAGCATTGATGCCACTCGTGACGAGATATCGTTCGCCATTCCGCTCGGTGTTAGCCGAGATACTCCAAAGTGTAATTCGTACTCTTAGTGTGTACCGGGTTTCATCAACCCCCGGCTTTCTGGAACAGGGACTAAGCTACTACTGGGCTTCTTCAACGTATATCGTATATAAGATTACAGCCAGTATAGTGAAATAATTCTTCAATGTCAACATCTTAAGCTGAGAATGCTGAGTCACACTCCTGCTGTGATGCACTACTAGGCATTGCCTATTTTTTTCTGTTACAATTACGAAAAAAGAGGTGAACGACTCCGTATGCTTGATCCAATCGATAATCATATTTTAGAACGCCTAACTCAAAACAGCAGAATCTCCTACACCGATCTAGCTAAAGAAGTTAATTTATCTAGTGTAGCGGTTAAGGATCGTATTGATCGGCTCGTCAATCAAGGAATTATTGAGCAATTCTCAATCGTCATTAACGCAGAAAAGCTAGGAAAGAAAATTTCCGCATATTTGGAGCTTGAAGTAGAGCCTTCTCATTTAAATCATATAGTCGGGATCTTGAAAGAAAATGAACGCGTAGCCGTACTTTATGAAATGACAGGGCCTTGCATTCTTCACATTCACATTCTAGTTGAGAACCTTGAAGAGATGGAACGGTTTATGCATGAATCCATCTACTGTCTGGACGGTCTAGTCCGTGTAGAAAACCAAATCTTATTAAAGCGCCATAAAAATCAGGACGGTCTAAATATATAAAAAAAGAACCGACTTTATAAAGACGGTTCTCCTCTGGTTTGGATCTTATAATGATTAAGAAATGATTGCTAATTATACTAATTCACCTACTCTGTTTTAGATAACTTAGCTTTATAAAATTTCGCGAAATATTCACTGACCTGAGTCTTCTCTTTTACAACTTCTATTGGAGCAACGAGCTTAACGACCTCTCCATTATACATTCCTGTCGTCGCCCCGACTTTCATCTCTAGAACATTATTATTGTAGCTTATAGTTACTGTCTGAGTAGCCGGTTTCCAGCTCACCTTCGCACCAAAGCTTTCAAAGCTGCTACGTAATCCCACTGCCTTGCGCTCCGAATCACCGAATTGGCCTTTATCGATCAAAGCATGCACGCCCCAATTACCATCCACCACCTGTGTAATTCCGAAATCCGCAGACACAGACATCAGTGAGTACGCTTCATCCTCACTCAAATCCATTCCACCCATTAAAAAATCTTTCGTTTTATGAGCAGCATCCTTCATCGCTTTGTCGATGGAAGAGTTTTTGAAGATATCTGTTTGTGCACTTGCTCCGAGAGCCTCCAAATAATTCGCATAACTGAAGCCATGCACAACCCATTCGTACTCATTTTCAAGTAATGGGAAACTTAACCCATTCAATTTTTTGTTAAGCGTTGCTTTTTTATGAAGAATGACTTGTATATCACCAGTGACCGATGTCTCGATAGCCGTTCCGTTAATCTCAGAATCCCCTTGACCGGCATGCGGATCACCAATCGACAGTAGCGCACCCGGTACGGATACAGGGTAATACATCGTTGCACCTTCAGTAATCCGCCAATCATCTACATTGCCACCATTGTAAGAAGGAGGGACGGAATCAACGATATCTGCTTCTTTAGGCGCCACACCCATCGTGCCGAAGTGGAGACGTACTGGAATCTTTATACCTTTCAATACATCAAAGTTCTTATCAATCGTATTATGGTCTACAATTACACCTGGGTAGTCGATTGTCGGGTGCACTTGACCATCCGGATCGGTTTGCGCTGTCCATCTGTAGTTATAAACAGCAGTTGCATAATCCGTCCCACCTTCAGTATCCATCTCATAGATGGTGACCACTTCACGTTTTTTCGGCTCCTCAACCATATCTCCGTATAGATAACCCCAGTTCGCCGCGGCATTCACGCCATAGGTTTTACCTGCGTATTTGTCATTTCCATTAGGTCTCAGCTTCATGTCCAAAATCTTCACTTCCAGAACATCCCCTGGCTCAGCGCCTTCTACTGCGATAGGTCCCGTCATAATATGTACGCCTGGTCCACGAAGCGCTTCGTTCTTCTCCCCTTCTATCCAGTGAAAAATATCTTCAACACCCGCATCCCCTTTAATCATTCGGTCGTAATCATCACCGGAATGATGCGTAATTGCCTCGACCGTTACAATATCTCCTGATTGTACCGTTAAAGCTGGATTACCCTTACCAATATTCCCCCAGCGAACAGTCTCCGAGTTTGCCTTTAGAACATGAGTTTTCGGTTTATAAGCACCAATATCAGTGTTAGCATACATAACACTAACTGATGAATCAACTAGCAAAACCGTTGATAAAATGACACTAACCTTCAGGAATATTTGTCTTTTCATAGTCAGATCCTCCTCAACTCAATTTAATGTTATATTTTATAACATATCGTGTTTTTGAGTATAACAGATGGATTCCAGATTAACAATATAAATATTTATACACTTCTAAGCTTAAATAATAAGTTATAACTATTAGATATCTTTAATTATCCAAGCCCGCTTCTTCGTTACATAAAAAAAACGCCAACACTTATTAGCTAATTAGCCAAAGTGTTTAACGTTCTATCATCCATTCTAAAGTGATACTTCATTTTCAACGTAGAGCAGTTATACTCCTTGTTGCCCGTGTTACAATCCGCTTCGTTTCCTTGGAATCCGAAGAAATCAACCACTTCTCGCTAAGCTGCAGCACCCATTCCGGATTGCTTTTACTCGCATCGTTCAGCCAATTACTTACAGAATCCTGTACGTATTTTGCCGGATCTGATTTAAGTGGATCTAATAATGGAAGAGCTATTGCTGGGTTTTCTTTGAGCGCAATAATATGCTTCGCCCATACCCCATGTGGCCGCGTCAATTCGATCGCATATCTCCTTATGTTCGTATCTTGATCATAAACCCAGCTCTCTAAGAACTTAATGGATTCATCCAATTCTGCAATGACCGATTCCCTTAAAGCCATCCATGAAATCTCGCGTACCCCAAAATGATCATCCGCTGCAAAGGGACGGATATCCATTAGCTTTTGCGACAGACTTAAAGATTGATTTAGACCGATCATATAGGCAGCCCAACAGCGGACACTATCGGAATGATGCTGCGCTAAAGCTGAGAATACTCGGACTTGTTCCGCCTCTGATTTGCATTCCAACACCTGTTGCCACTCCCGCGCAATAGCCGGTATGAGCTTCATGATTTTCTTTTCCGATGAATCGCGAAGCCTTTGTAAAATCGGTTCGGATTCCTGTCCAAAACCTAGCTCGTCCAGCACATTTCCCAACAAAACCATATGGTCCACAGCAAGCCATTCCGTTAGATTTACAGTCTGTAATTGTCCTTTATGCAATAGTCCTACAACTTCAGCAGGAATATCGCTAACTTTTCGAGCTCCCTTCCTATGCTCCATAGAAATCTTCCCTTCACCTATGATTTTAAAGGCTTGAATAACCTTCTTCTTATATTTAGGATACGGGTATTTCTAACCATAAAGATGTAATCTCATTTACAACTCATAATCTTTATAAATTTCTACCGGAGACTTTATCATGGTGGATAAGTATAGTTCTGAATCCAGTCTGAAGCACCTCAGCTTTTACCAACTCTTGCAATGCCATAGTAACCGCTTCTCTGCTCGCACCAATCAAATTGGCGATTTCTTGATGTGACAGTGGAACATTGATTTTATAATAATTATCCTCACTTTTAACGCCTAGTTGATCCGATAACTTTAAAAGAACGCACAATATTTTATCATGCAGATTTCCGATGGCTAGGTTATGAGTTAACTGACTCATACTTTTTATACGATCGCTCAATACTTGCATTAATGACATCAAAAATCTAGGTCGAGTAGCTACGAATTCTTCAAATCTTACAGGATCAATTGTACAGATATGACACTCTTCCATGGCTTCAATGTAATGATCTTTCGTTCCAAACGAAATCACGTTCATTTCACCAAAAACATTACCCTCACTCAAAATATCCGAAGTAAACTGCTTCCCATCCGCATTCAATCGGTATAAACGTACCTTTCCTTTTTTCACAAAAAATAATCCTTCAGAGAAGGTTGGCGGTGTTTGGATATATGTATTTTTCGGAACCACTGTTATTCGGGTCAACTCTTCCATTTCCATTAGATCTTCCAGCGCTAACGATTGAAGCAAATTGAATTGAGATAAATAATGAATAGTCTCCATGGCCCCTCCCTTATATAACGTTATTCGTTATTTTAGTATACCGCACAAAAAAAGCCACGTCCTAAGGACGCAGCTTATTCATTAACGATTACTTGCTTCCCAGCGCGCTACTTCTTCACGAACACGAGGGGCTACTTCCGTTCCCAGCAGTCTAATCGCCTGCATAACATCCTCATGAGGCATTGTACCGTGGGGCATATGTAAAAAGAATCGCGTAATCCCCACATGTTTGCGAAGATGAATGATTTTGTTTGCAACGGTTTCTGGATCACCTACGTAAAGAGCGCCATCAAAGCTGCACGCTTTATCATAATCGGAACGATGGTAGGGTGGCGTCCCTTTTTCTATCGCCCGCACATTGGTTCGAGCATGCGTTGAAGGGAAAAATTTCTCCAAAGCTAACTCATTCGTCTCAGCAATAAACCCGTGAGAATGCGAGGCAACCTGTAAGTTTGAAATATCATATCCGGCTTCAGCCGCTGCATTTTTATAGAGCTGCACATGTTTCGCATAATCAAGCGGAAGAACATTCCCAATAATTGCTAAAACAAAAGGCAAACCAAGCGCCCCTGTGCGAATCGCTGACTCTGGGCTTCCTGCACTCCCAATCGAAATTGGTAACGGATCTTGAACCGGACGCGGATAAATCCCCAGATTGTTTATGGCCGCTCTATGTTTGCCGCTCCAGGTCACTTTTTCTGACTTTTGGATAGCTAATAACAATTCCAGCTTCTCATTAAAGAGTTCTTCATAATCTTTCAGATCATAGCCGAATAATGGGAAAGACTCTGTAAATGAGCCGCGGCCGATCATAATTTCTGCACGTCCATTCGAAATGCCATCTAGCGTTGCAAAATCTTGAAATACACGTACGGGATCTGCTGAAGACAGGATCATTACGGCACTGGTCAACCGAATTTTCGAAGTCAACGATGCAGCTGCAGCTAACACAACCGCAGGTGATGAAGCCGCATAATCATGACGATGATGCTCGCCCACTCCGTATACATCTAGTCCCACCTCTTCGGCAAGTACAATTTCCTCCACTACTTCACGTAGCCGTTCTGCATGACTTATTGTCTCACCCGTTTGGACATCGGGCGTTGTCTCGACAAAGGTACTTATTCCAAGTTCCACTTTTCATTTCCTCCTAATGTCTGCACGTTGCATTATTCTCTAGATGTAAATATTTAAATATTCATGATTACTATGAATCAAGAAACTCATTATAATAGGATTCTCCAATAATTCCAACTATTTTAGATCCCTCGATTATAGATCGGACAGAGGAGCCATTATTTTAATGACTTTGGTCATTTTTCTAAACTATTGGACTCAGATGCAACTATTCACTGAATTCACCTATAAAATTTATATTCTAGTGGGAATAAGAGCTATACAGTCTGAAACGATTGCAAAATGAAGCAATAGCTGCAATACGGTCCGATGCAGCAGGATTACGCTCTATCGGGCTACAACCGGTTCAGCCCCTTAATTATGGAGTCATTCTCTTGAAATCTCAGGTTTTCACAGTTTCTTAAAGTGAGATTTTCACCTCTCCCATTTGGCCTGC